>JBKBMM010000203.1:0-530 GCA_046295835.1 Caldimicrobium sp. | reverse complement strand
GATTATCATATTTATCTTAAGCTTGGTAAAACAAGAAAAGAGGCTTTAGAGGATTATTTGGCAGTGGTAAAAGAAGCCCTTTCTTATGGAATAAAACCAAGATGTCATTTTGAGGATGTAACCAGAGCTGATATTTATGGTTTTGTTATACCTTTTGCTATTGAATTAATGAAATTAAGAGAAGAAAGTGGAATTGATATAAAAATAAGGCTTTGTGATACTTTGGGGGTAGGAGTGCCCTTTTCTGAGGCTGTCTTACCAATAAGTGTTCCAAAACTTATAAGAGCGTTAATTGAAGAGGCAGGAGTACCTGAAGAACTTTTAGAATGGCATGGGCATAATGATTATTATCGAGCAGTAATAAATGCTACAGTTGCCTGGCTTTATGGATGTAGTTATGTTAATTGTGCTCTTTTAGGAATTGGAGAGAGAACTGGAAACACTCCCCTTGAAGCTATGGTCTTTGAATATATTGCTTTAAAAGGAACTTCAGATGGTATGGATACTACTATTATTACCGAAATAACGAA
>JBKBMM010000202.1:0-583 GCA_046295835.1 Caldimicrobium sp. | reverse complement strand
AAGTAAGGGCTGGGTTGAAAATAAAAGATAAAAAAAGCCTGAGATTTAAAGCAAGATGATTAAGATTAAATATAAGTGAGAAAAAAGAAAGAGAGAGAAGAAGATAAAAAAGATATCTTGATCTTTTATCTATCCGCATAACCCGTCTTTACTACAGAGAGCTATAAGCCGAAGTGTGGATGTGTCTTAATCTTATCAAGCATCTCAAGATACTTTCCACACCCCAGCGCAACACAGCTCAACGGGTCTGCGGCACGACGAACAGGTAATTGGGTTTCTTGACGGATAAGTTCGCAAATCCCTCTTAAAAGAGAGCCACCACCTGCAAGAACCATTCCCCTATCAACAAGATCTGCTGAAAGCTCAGGAGGAGTCTCTTCAAGGACTTGTTTTATAGTATCTATTATTAAACTCACCGGCTCCATCAATGCCTGTCTTATCTCCTCGGAAGTTACGACGACTGTTTTAGGAAGCCCCTTAGATTGATCCCTACCTTTCACCTCCATGGTCATCTCTTCTTTTAACGGGAAGACTGAACCAATCTTTATCTTTACCTCCTCTGCTGTAGCCTCACCTATAATGA
>JBKBMM010000201.1:0-682 GCA_046295835.1 Caldimicrobium sp. | reverse complement strand
ACGCCTAATCCATACTCATTTAATTAAAAATGGTAAAGGGACTGAGTTAGATCAGGACGATCTTTTGGATTTAGTCTTTTTAAGGTTAGATTTGATTGGAGCTATAGAGGTTAATGAAAAAGGAGAACCAGGTAAAATTCATTTAGCCCACATTCTCCCTCATAAAGACTTTTACAAAGCAACTATTTCTAATAGAGAAAACCAATTTTTTTATTTCTTTAAACCCGTGTATGTATGGGATTTAAAGGAAAATTTTCAAGAATTGATAAAAAACTTGGAGGCAGAATTTGAAAAAATAAGTCCAGCAAAGAATGTAGCTGATTTCAAGGATAGGGCTCTAATTGTACTTGTTAAAGAGCCTAAAGATATTTACTGGGAAGAAAGATTAGAAGAATTAAAGGAATTAGCCAAAACTGCTGGTGTCACTGTTGTGGGAGAAATCACTCAGAAAAGAACCACACTTGATCCAAGATATGTAATTGGAAAGGGCAAACTCATGGAAGTTTTGATAGAAGCTATGAGAACAAGGGCAAATTTACTTATTTTTGACAGAGAACTTAGTCCATCTCAAGTTAGAGCCCTCACAGAGGCAACAGATTTAAGGGTAATTGATAGAACGCAGCTTATCTTAGATATTTTTGCCCAAAGGGCTAAATCCCGAGAGGGAAAAATTCAAGTTGAA
>JBKBMM010000200.1:0-1046 GCA_046295835.1 Caldimicrobium sp. | reverse complement strand
TTACATTATCACTTAAAAATGAGGCAACTTCCAGCCTGTGCCTTTCCCCCTTTTGCAGAAGCCACTTATGATAGAAGTTTTGAACATTTTGCCAAGTTAGTTATGGAGGGAAAGGTATAAGATGAGTAATCTTGTTGAAAAAGTAGTTCAACTGCTCTCAGAAAAAAAGGCTGAAGATATTCTTGTCTTAGATATTTCATCTAAAGTTGATTATACAGACTATTTTATTATCTGCAGTGCCACCTCAACAAAGCATGCTCAGGGGCTCTCAGATTATTTGGTAGAAGAATTAGAAAAAGAAGGAAAAAAACCTTTATCTATAGAAGGAAGGGATTTGGGGCAATGGATTGTGCTCGATTATAACACCTTTATAGTGCACATCTTTTTTAAACCTATAAGGAGTTTATATGCCTTAGAGGAACTTTGGAGCGATTTTCCGCCTCAAAGGGTGGTGAAAAGGGTTTCTCTCTGAATAGAAGAATAAGGAGCCTCCATAAAAAGAACACTCTCGATTTTATCTATTAATGCTCCTAAATTTTCACCGGTTAGAGCGGAAATAGCAATGGCATGATAAGATTTTAAAAGATTAGCTAAAAACTGTGGGGAATAATCTTCTCTTTGATAGAGTTTGTCAATTTTGTTAAAGACCATTAATCTTGGAAACTTTAAGAGGTCCATTTCTTCTAAGATTTTTTCCACGGAGGCTATGTGATTTTCCCAATCAGGATGGCTTATATCAACAATGTGAAGCAGTAGATCAGCATTATAAAGTTCTTCTAAGGTTGCCTTAAATGCCTTTTTTAGCTCTTCTGGTAAATCTCGGATAAATCCCACAGTATCTGTGATTAAAAAAACTCTTCCATTTTCAGTTCTTACTGCTTTTGTGACTGGATCAAGGGTAGCAAAGAGTTTGTCCTCAGCAAGATAATTGGCCTTAGCCAAGGCATTAAGAAGCGTTGTTTTGATGACATTGCCTTCCCTCCGGACCCCATCCAGGCGCAGGTTCAGGGACTTTCGTTGCCACAGTTTCCAAAACTGCATGGTTT
>JBKBMM010000199.1:0-1182 GCA_046295835.1 Caldimicrobium sp. | reverse complement strand
GGAGGGAGAATTCTTATACCTTCCTTTGCCCTTTTCACAGCCTTAAGAAGTAGTAGATTTGCCTCTTCTCCAGGATAGGGATGAATTAGTCTTAATCTTTTTGGCTCAAGCTGAAAAGTTCTTAATGTATAAATCAACTCCCCTAAGCGAAAGGCTGTAAAAATCATATATAATCTTCCCTTATTTTTAAGGAGATTAGCACATCCCTTTAAAAAAGATTCTAAATTAAAAACTTCTTCCCTTCTTGCAAGATTTTCTAAAGCCTCTTTACTTTGTCTTCCATTTTCTTTTTTAAAATAAGGTGGATTAGCTAAAATTACATCAAAAACCTCCCTTTTAAAGGGTGGAAAAAGGGCATTCCCTTTAAGAATATAAGCCCTTTTTTCTAATAAGTTAGCTTTTACTCCTCTCCTTAAAGCCTCTATATATAGAGGCTCTATTTCAAGAAAAAAAAGCTTATTCTTGGGATATCTCTTTAGTAAAATAAAACCGATTACTCCTGTTCCTGCTCCAATTTCAAGGGCTTTTTCCTCCTTTTTTAATTCTACAAAATGAGCAAGAAGGACGCTATCTATACCGAAACGAAAGCCCCTCTTTGGCTGAAAAACTCTAAGGGTGCCTCCTAAAAAAAGAGTCTCCTCAAGCCTTTCCATATATAGCTTTTTCCCTCAATGGGTCAAAATTTTTTAAAACATAAGCTATGGCCTCCTCTTTGGTTTTTATGCCTCCCTCCATAGTTCTTAATTCCACTTCTTCTAAGATAGTCTTAAAATGTGGGCCTGGAGTAAAACCAAGTGCTATCAAATCCTTTCCAGTAAGAAGTCTTTCTTTTTTTTCCACCCTCTCCATTTCCTCTCTAAATATAAATAGTTCTTTAAAAAAACTATTTAATTTTTCTTCATAATCAGGCTCTTTATCTATACCTTTTGAGGCATAGGAATCTGCTAAGGCAACTATCCAAAGCTCCAAGAGATTTGGGCAGTCCTTAATAAGATTTCTTTTAGCTCTAAGAGATAGAGTCCCCTTTTCCCACTCCTTTAAAAGGTGACAGGGCCTCATATGACATCCAATGAGTGTATAAACTCTCTCTATAATCTCATTTTTAAAGCGAAGCCTTTTTGCTCGCTCCTTCCAAAGACTTGACCCTATCTTTTCATGGCCATAAAAAGTAATCTTATCCTC
>JBKBMM010000198.1:0-1245 GCA_046295835.1 Caldimicrobium sp. | reverse complement strand
AAAAAGTAAGTTTCACATTACTTGCTTGTGCCATTTCTAATGCGTGTCCAATAAGACCAAAGCCAGTTATATCTGTAGCGGCTTTAATACCAAGATCAACCATAATTTCCGCAGGGGTTTTATTGAGTTCGCTCATGGTTTTTGTCATTTTCATATAAAGAGGGCTTTTTTCATCAAAAAGTCCTCCCTTAAAGGCTGTAGCAAGGATGCCAGTGCCAAGAGGTTTGGTGAGGTATAAAAGATCCCCAGGTTTTGCCCCTTTTGCAGTTATAATTCTTTCTGGATGGGCAATTCCTATTACAGCTAAGCCATATTTTGGCTCTGGGTCATCTACACTATGTCCACCCACAAGTAAAGCTCCAGCTTCCTTTATTTTAGAGAGCCCTCCTTCTAAAATCTTTTTAAGGATATCTCGGCTTAGGCCCTTTTTGGGAAAAGAAATCAAATTTAGGGCTAAAAGTGGTTTAGCACCTGTGACATATATATCAGAAAGAGAATTTGCTGCTGCTATTTGTCCAAAGGTATAGGGATCATTTACTACAGGTGTGAAAAAATCGGCACTAAACACCAAGGCTATATCAGAAGTGAGTTTATATATCGCTGCATCGGCCCCATATTCAAAACTCTGAATTAGGTTTGGATGGGTAGGAAGGGGGAGTTCCTTTAAAATTTCCGCAAGGAACTCCTGCGGAAGTTTGGCAGCTCAGCCAGAGGCTTTTACCATCTGAGTAAGCTTAATCTCTTGCGCACTCACTTGGATCTCCCTTTATTTTAGCTACAGCATGTTTAATTATTTCAACAAGATAGGGCATAATTTCTTTTAAGGCCTTAGGACTACCAGGAAGGTTAATTATAAGGGTTTTATTCCTGACACCAGCTAATCCTCTACTTAATGCAGCTAAAGGGGTTTTAGAAAAACTTATAAATCTTATATATTCTGCTATGCCGGGGATTTCCCTTTCTAAAATCTCTCTTGTTGCCTCAGGTGTTACATCTCTTGGATGTACGCCTGTTCCACCCGTGGTGAGAATAAGATCAAGTTGGTAGTGATCACACCAATTTTTTAAAAGATGAGCAATTCTTTCTTTTTCATCTGGAAGAAGGTCATAAATTACAATTTCCCAGCCCTGGGCTTTTAAAAAGTCAATTAAATAAGCTCCTGATAAATCAACCCTTTCACCTTTGCTACCTTTATCACTTAAAGTAAGTATGCCGCACTTCATTCTTCTTTGGCTTGAGACTTTG
>JBKBMM010000197.1:0-1291 GCA_046295835.1 Caldimicrobium sp. | reverse complement strand
GGCACCCGCCCTCTGGTGGATGAGTACCGCACGCCAGCTCATGCGTCCTCCTTTCGCCAAAGGCCCAGGGCCTCGAGGCCCAGCATCAGGGCCCGTCCCCGCTCGTGAGGGGTGAGGCCCTCTATGAGGGAGGCCGCCTCCCGGGGTACCCGCACCCGGATTTTCAGGCTCACCTCCCCCGGCCTCAGGGGCTCCACGCCTAAGGCCTTCAGCCTCACCTCCAGCGGCGGTACCCGGGGCTTTGGGTTAGGCATGAGGGCAGTATATCATGCGCCCGCGTGTTGTCGTTCGCGAAAGATTTGTTTCGCGCATGAACACCCCTCCCCCGAGGTTTAACCCCTCATGCCTTAACCCGTCAGCCGATGTCGGGATGGGAAGGTAGCCTCCTCCCATGGTCTCCTAGCCCGTTCGAAGCCCTTTGAGGAAACCCTGCCCCAGGAGTAGCGTTCCCTGGAAATGGGCAAGGGTTAGGAGGCCCGTTAGGGGGCGCAAAAAGAGGGGCCGGGGTTAGTGTCCCCGGCTCAACGGCGTTCACTCCCTATGGTGTTCACTTCCTATAGTGTTCACTCCCCGGCTCATGGGGAGCGCCCACCCCGGCCCCTCAAACCGGGGCTGAATGGGTGGTGCCCCATGGCGGGGGCATCAGGCCCGCGCCCTGGGGAGGGTTAGGGCCTCCAGCGCCTCCTGCCAGCTGGCCACATGCCACCACCCGCCTGGGCCCTCTACCTCCAGGTGGTGGGGCTTCATCATCGCCTGCACCGCCGTCTGCAGGTACGCCACCAGGTCCCCCCGGGGGGCGGCCATGATAATCTCCACCCTCCCCACCTTGGCCCGTAGGAAGGCCTGCACGGGGTGGGTGATGCTCATGGTCAGGGAGGCCGTGGTGGTGGCCAGGTGGAGGCGGTTGGGGGGCGGGAGGTTGCGGATGCGCCAGAGGAGGTGGTCCCTCAGGTGGCCGGGGCGTACCAGGACGCGCTCCCCACTGGGGAGGGTGAACAGCTCCACCAGCTCGCCCGGCTCACGCCCCAGGAGGGCCAGGGCCAGCCTTTCGGGACGGAGGAGTTCCTCCCCGTGCAACACCTCGCCCTCCTCCATGGCGAAGGCCAACCCGGCGCTGAAGGCCTGGAGCGCCCCGAGGGCCCCGGCCTCAGGGCGGGGCTTCACCGCGATAGCCCCCGCCACCCGCCTAATCACCAGTCGGGGGAGAACGCTAAGGATGCCCATTCCCTACCTCCGTCCCTACCTTCTGCTTCAGCTCATCCACGATTTCCCGCACCTCCTCAGGCTTGCG
>JBKBMM010000196.1:0-1324 GCA_046295835.1 Caldimicrobium sp. | reverse complement strand
TAAGAGTTGGTTTTAAAGTGTTTAAGTCAGCATCCTTTGCCGTAGGATCTGCCCCAAGAAGACTCATACCTAAGGAATTTTGAAGTCCAAAGTAATTGTTATCTACCTCATTAATAAAAAACTGTCCATCTCTGGTATAATAGTGATTCCCCTTTCTGTCTGAGACCACAAAATATCCTTTTCCTACAATAGCTAAATCTGTAGGAAGATCAGTTGTCTGAATCCCACCTTGGGTAAAAAGGGTGCGAATAGTTTTTACATTTGTACCATAACCTTTTTCTCTTTGAAATACCTCTTGAGCTCTAATAAGTATATTAGCAAACTCAGTTCTACTTCCTTTAAAACCAATGGTATTTAAATTGGTAATATTATCGGCTGTTACTTTAGTAGCTAAGGAATCACTGTAAAGCCCGGTGTAACTCACAAACATTGTTCCAAAAAGGCCCATAAATTACCTCCCCATGATTTCTTTAATTTGAGTTAGAGTTATATTTTCTGTATCATTTAATTTTATCGACGGTTTATCCCCTAAGGTAGCTCCTGTTACTCGGCCCACTACAACTGGAATTAAAGATTGTTGGGTATCGCCTGTTCCTACAATTATAGAAATTTTGTAATTTCCATCTGGTACAATATTTCCAGATTGATCCCTACCATCCCAACCCACATCATGAATACCTTTAGATAAATTGTAAAGTTGATAATTTTTAATTATCCTTCCCTGATTATCCCGTATAGTTATATTAACCAAATTAGCCGGTTCAGAAAGTTCAAAAGAAGCCCCAAGAAATTCTCCCTTTTCTACTCTAATGGTATTTCCCTCTACTTTTACCTGCTTTCCTACTAAATTTGCAAGGAGAGTATATTCATTTGCCTTAAAAAGATCAACTAACTGTCCCAATTTTTCATTAAGATTTAGAAGCTGATCTACCTGATTGAAAGCTGCAAGCTGTAAGGCCATTTCATGATTTTCTATGGGTTTCATGGGATCTTGATATTGAAGCTGAGTGATAAATAATCGCATAAAAGCCTCTTTGTCTAACACCTTCTTAGGAATACGCTTTAAGTCTGCAGGTTGTCCTGTTTTTTCATCTATGTGATTAACAGTACTCATAATTAGCTCCCCCTATGCAATTTTATATAAACTTCCTTGGTGAAAATATGTTGGGACTCCTTCAAGGTTATTTATAAAAAGGTCCTCAATTTTCTTAAACTTAGGTTTCCTTTGCTGAGCCTCTTCTCTCCCATAGAAATTTCTGCCTTCTCCTGTAAACCCAAGAGAAAGCTGAAAATCTTTAAGCTTTAGCCCTAAGTTTTGAAGCTC
>JBKBMM010000195.1:0-1337 GCA_046295835.1 Caldimicrobium sp. | reverse complement strand
CCACCACCTCCTCCTCCGCCACCCAAGGTTGAGATACCGCCATCCTTTGAAGGTAGCCCAAGCAGCAAAGGTTCTCTCTTTAAAGAAGGAGCCTCCCTTTTTGCATATGCAGACAGTAGAGCAAGGTTCATAGGGGACTTGGTTATTGTTAAGATTGTGGAAACTTATCAGAGTTCTAATAATGTCAAACAGGGAAGTGGCAAATCAAGTTCTATTAAAGCTGGAATTAATAGTGTTTTTGGATATGAAAAACAATTTCAAAAGGCTCTACCTTTGCCTTCTGGGTTTGATCCAGCACACTTGGCAGAGGCTAATTTGTCCTCTTCTACTACGGGACAAGGTCAAACACAGAGGGAGAGTAGAATACTTGCCACTATTTCTGCCAGAGTAGTAGAAGTACTTCCCAATGGGAATTTAGTAGTGCAAGGTGTAAGAACAATAAAAAGAAATAGAGACTTAGAATATATAACTATTACGGGCATTGTGCGTCCACAAGATATTGAGGCAGACAACTCTGTACTTTCAACCAAGATTTCTGATCTATATGTGGAATATAGTGGAAAAGGTCCAAGTAGTGAGGCAGCAAGTGGTCCTGGTATTTTAACCAGGCTTTTACAACTTTTTTGGTTATTTTAAAAGGGGGAATGGAGAAAAAGATGTACTGGAGAAAAGTTTTTTATCTCTTTCTTTTAAACCTTGTATTATCACAAAATGTTTTTGGAGTTAGGTTAAAAGATATTATGGACATAGAGGGGGTTCGGGGTAATTATCTTCTTGGCTATGGAATTGTGGTGGGACTTAAGGGCACTGGAGATGGGGATCAAACTAAATTCACCGTGCAATCTGTGGTAAATATGCTTGAAAAATTTGGCATAAGAGTTCCTAAGGAACAGGTTAAACTTAAAAATGTTGCTGCAGTGTTAGTTACAGCTTATTTACCTCCCTTTGCTAAACCTGGGCAAAGAATAGCTGTTGAAGTTTCTGCGTTGGGAGATGCTAAAAGTTTACAGGGGGGGACTTTGCTTATGACTCCTCTTACAGGACCTGATGGCAAGGTTTATGCCTTAGCACAAGGCCCAGTCTCTATAGGTGGTTTTGCGGTAGCTGGAGCTGGTGCTCAGGCACAGGTAAATCACCCTACAGTAGGAAAAATCCCTAATGGAGCTATCATAGAAAGAGAAGTCCCTATGGACAATCTTAATCACCTTGACACCATAATGCTTACTCTTCGCACAGAGGATTTTTCCACGGTAACTCAGGTTGCAGAAAGTATCAATACCTACTTAAAGGGCAAATATGCTATGCCGAGAGATCTTAAAAATATTGAGCTCAGAGTA
>JBKBMM010000194.1:0-1385 GCA_046295835.1 Caldimicrobium sp. | reverse complement strand
TGTATTGAAAACCCAGGTCGTCCTATTCCCGCTCTTAATAACCCCAGCATACCTAATTGTAGAACTACCACCAATACTCCGGTTGGTAATGTTACTTTATTATCATTTTCTGGAACTTGTAACGCAACCGGTGAAGTGCCTAATATTACTATAACAGGAAATCTTACGGGAGTTACGGACTATCGAGCTGTATGCTCCTTTGTAAATGGTAGTTCGAACTGTACTGTTCAAGGGGTATAACTCATTATAGGAGGGGATTTCCCCTCCTTTTTAACATTTATTATATTTTAGCTTCAATATTTAGCCCTACAGAAAAAGGTGGCATTTCTACTCCCTTCTCTGTACCATACCATTTTAGTTCATAATATTTTTGGTCAAAGAAATTCTTTATCCACGCCTTGCCTTGAAATTTCCTTTTAAATTCTTTCCCTATTTCTAAATCTAAAATAGGCACTCCCCTTTGATTTAGCCTTTTTTGATAATTAAATAGTCCTTTTAGATAAAAACTATAAGGAAGTCTTAGAATGCATCCCATACTTAGGTTATGCCTTAGATAATTTCCATAGTAACTGGCAAAGTCTAAATTTTTCCCCACTTGATTTAAATAGGTGTAGCTTAAAAAAAGTTTATGTTCCTTTATGGGTATACTTAAATCAAAGGTTCCTCCTAAAGTTTTTATATTTAAATTAGTTGCTATTGTGCCTGAAGAAGTTGCCATCCAATCTATAAGATCTTCTCCTTTTCTATAAAAGAGGCTAAAGGAGGCTTCTCCAAAGTTACCTTTATGATCTAAGCCAAGCTCAATATTTAGAGCTTTCTCGGATGAAAGCTTAGGATTTCCCTTTATACCAATAGACCAATATCTTAGCTCAGTCACACTGGGCAAGCGGTAAGAATAATTAATAGAAGTTCTAAACTTAAGGTCTTGCTTAATTAAGTAAGCTAATCCTCCTCCTAAAGAGAGAAAATCCTTCTCTTTTAAATTATTGTCCCATCTTCCTTGAAGGGTTAGAAAAGTTCTCTCATTGAGCTCAGTTTTGATACCACCATAAAAAGAGAGATTTCTTCTTAAGTATTTGCCTAATCTTGAGCTTTTTAAATCTTCATAGCTTGTCTCAAGACCAAAGGAAAAGATATGCCTTTTCCATTCAAAGGAAAGGGGAAGATTAAATCTATATAGATTAGTTGAGTGTGTATTTTTATAAAAATCGGGATTTTTTCTATTTAAAAGATAATAGTCATGATTGTTTCTGAATAAAAGGGAAGGCTCAAGGGCAAAACCTCGTAGCTGAAAAAGTTTTTTCCATAAGAAAAGGTGTGTTCTTGTCTCTTCAAATTCTGTATCAAACTTGAAAGTATAAAAATTTCTTGCTCCAAAATCCTTT
>JBKBMM010000193.1:0-1430 GCA_046295835.1 Caldimicrobium sp. | reverse complement strand
ATCATCCCTAAAATGAATCCCCATCATCTTATAAAGGGATTTAAAAAAATTATAAAGGAACTTTATAATCCAAAATCTTTTTATCAAAGAATATCCTTATTTTTGGATCTTTTTAAGCTACAAAATTCTTTTAATCCTGATTTTCAATATTTCAAAGTAAACAAAGCTTATCTTCTTGGCGTTCCAAGGATTTTATTCAAGTTTGGTTTCTTTGAAAAAGAAAGGCTCATGTTTTGGAAATTATTTTTAAAAACCCTTTTGCATAAGCCAAAAGCACTCACAACAGTATTGGCACAAATTGTTAGTGGATATCACATTAGAAAAATTTATGAAGGAAATAAGTAAGAGTAAAGGTAAATACCATTAGTTAATTTTTTCACTACATCTATAATTTTTTCAGCATAGACTTTAAATTAACCTTATCAAGAAGATTCTTTAAATTTAATTAGGAGGGAGTAGTACTTATGGAGCTACAAATTAATCAAGCTATTCTTAGAGAGGGGATGGAAGATCTGATAAATTTTTCTGATGTTGATGTATTAATAGCGGGGGCTGGGCCATCAGGGCTAACAGCAGCTAAATATTTAGCTGAGAAAGGCTTTAAAGTGCTAATTTATGAAAGAAGGCTATCCTTTGGAGGTGGAATTGGTGGTGGTGGGAATATGATTCCTAAAATTGTTGTCCAAAAAGAGGCTTTACCCATTGTAGAAGATTTTAAAATTAAATATAAATCAATCGAGAACGGATTTTTTACCATTGATCCTGCAGAGCTTATAGCTAAATTAGCTGTGGGAGCACTTGAGGCAGGAGCTAAAATTTTTCTTGGAGTAAATGTAGATGATGTTATTGTAAGAGACAATCCTCCGAGGGTCATAGGTGTGCTCTGGCATTGGACAGCTATTCAGCTTTCAGGTCTTCATGTGGATCCTTTATACACACATTGTAAAGCCTTAGTTGATGCCACTGGACATGATGCTGAGCTTGTTGCCATAGCCAGTCGCAAAAATCCGGAGCTTGGGATTGAACTTGCTGGAGAACGTTCTAATTGGAGCGAAATTTCTGAAAAATTGGTAGTAGAACACACAGGCAAAGTCGCAGAAGGTCTCTATGTGACAGGAATAGCTGTTTGTGCTGTATATGGTCTCCCAAGAATGGGTCCAATTTTTGGTGGAATGCTTATGAGCGGTAAAAAATTGGCAGAAATTATAGAAGAGGACTTAAAGAATGCCTCAACTCCTAAAAGAAAAAAGAAAAAAGCTTCATAAATGCTCTTGGTGCGGCAAAATTATACTTGGTGAGCCTTTAGCTGTAAAAACCTGCTGTGTAAATAAACCTTGGTATTTCTGTGGAGAAAGTTGCTACAAACAATTTGTATCCAAATGGACCAAAAATCAAGATGCTTTATCTAAGAAAAAAAGTACCCTAAGAAA
>JBKBMM010000192.1:0-1458 GCA_046295835.1 Caldimicrobium sp. | reverse complement strand
CTATACCTTAGGAAAAGTGGATTCTAAAACACATATAAGAATTGGTTATATATATGCCATAGCTGCTTGGATTAGTATGATTATTATTACAGGTATTCTTGCCTTTATGCTAACACCTGGAAAATGGTTAGAGACTGGCAATTTTTTTGATGGTTTTTTTAATCCCACTTATTTTCCTCAACTTTTTATGCGCACCTTTCTTATGTTTGGCATAGCTGGAATTTATGGACTACTTATTGCCTCTACCTTAGAAGCTCAAGCTAAAATAGATTTATCTAAAATTATTTCAAGAATTGCTTTTTTGGGAATGATTTTAGGGGGTCTATCTGCATACTGGTACTATAAAAAACTTCCTGAAACAGCCCTCGAACTTATAACAGGCTTACCCTATTTACAAATCCTTGTCAAAGTTTCTCTCCTTGCTTTTATTATTTTATTTATCTATTTTCTTGTAGTTGGCTTTTTAATTCCCAAGCTAAATAATTTTGTGCTCTCTTTCCTTTTAATAATAATTGCCTTTATAGGGATTCTTTCAGCAGAAGGGATTAGAGAAGGAGTTAGAAGGCCTTATGTAATAAACTACTTTATGTATGGAAATCAAGCTATTGGGAGAGATATTCCTGCTTTAAACATAAAAGAAGAGGTCACCAAATTTCAAGAAACTGGTCTTCTTCAACATTTGGGATATTTACCTGATGGCTTAAGAAAAATTACCTCTGAAAACAAGCTTGAAGTGGGGAGGATAATTGCGCTTCATAACTGTGCTAATTGCCATGCCTTCACTAAAAGTGGGGTAAGGTCACTACCAAAACTTTTCGCAAAACTAAATCCACAAAGCCCTGATGACATTGATGCCCTTCTATCTGCCTTAGGATCATTTCCTTATATGCCACCTTTTATAGGAAATGAAGAAGAACGAAAAGCTGCTGCTGAATATCTATTTACTCTTGTAAAGAAAAATTAAAAGGAGGTTTGAGTATGCAAATAAGTTCATATTTAAATGCTATGAGAGATGCAGCAGGGCTACCATCTCCTGCTATCATTTTTGATATCCTTTTAGTTTTAACTTTTGCATTACACATTCTTTTAGTAAATTTGGTATTAGGTTCTTTAGCACTTATTATATGGGGAAAGATAAAAGGAAGTGAATACTCTTTAAAGTTATCTTCATCACTTTCCAGGCTTCTTGTAATCTCAATTTCCTGGGCAATTGTATTAGGTGTTGCTCCACTACTTTTTATTCAGGTCATCTATGATCCCTTTTGGTACACAGCAAATACCCTATCAGCCCTCTGGGCACTTTTATTTTTGGTCTTTATTGCTTTAGGTTTTACACTCCTTTATCTTTTCTATCTCAGAGGGGGCTATGAGGGTAAAGGAAATATCTTTTTAGTAATCCTCTCAGGAGTGCTTTTCCTTTTAGCAGGAATTGTTATGCATTCATTAGCAGTAACTCAA
>JBKBMM010000191.1:0-1460 GCA_046295835.1 Caldimicrobium sp. | reverse complement strand
TATTGAACTTAGAGTACCTGAAAAATATAAAGGGAAAGTAGTAAACCTCTTAGGTGAGATTGGGCTTCTTGCTGTAAAACCTGATAGTCCAGCTAAGGTAGTTATTGATGAGAAAACAGGCACAGTAATCATTGGTGAAAATGTTCGCATCTCAAAGGTAGCCATAGCTCATGGGAATCTTAGTGTAGAAGTGAAAGAAACCCCTGAAGTAATTCAACCTCTTCCCTTTGGGAGAGGAGAGACTGCTGTAGTGCCAAGGACAGAAATAACCGCTAAAGAGGAGAAGGCAAAAATAGTTGTTTTAGAGGAAGGAGCTACCTTGGGTGAACTTGTAAGGGCTCTCAATGCTGTAGGGGCAACTGCAAGGGAACTTATTGCAGTACTGCAAGCCTTAAAGGCCTCGGGTGCTTTACACGCAGATCTGATCATTATTTAGAGAAATTTGGAGGTACCCTATGGAAAATTATGGCCTCAATTATACACAATTAAATAATATTAAGCTTTTAGCTAAAAAGGATCCAAAACTTGCGCTTAAAAAATTAACCTCAGAATTTGAGTCCCTTCTATGGTATGAAATTCTTAAGGGACTTGATAAAACTACCTTTAAAAGTGGGTTCTTTCCGGAGACTTTAGAAAAAAGGATTTTTCAAGACTACCTTTATCAAGAAATCTCAAGAGCAGTATCAGGAAGACCAGGTGGCTCAGGGGATTACCTCTATAGGCATTTAATAAATAGCCCCTATTTTAAAGAAAAAGACTACATAACCGAAAAAAAATAAGAGGAGGTGTGAATTATATGTTATCGTATGAACTTAAAGAATTGCAAAGGGTTATAGAGGAAGAAAGAGTGGCTCTCATGAAAGGAGCTGTTGAGGAAATTCTCAAATGGTCAAGCTACAAAATTAGACTTATTAGACTTCTTGAAGAAAAAGAATTATCTATGGAAGAAAAAAGTCTTTTAAAAGAGCTCTATGAAAAGAATGAGAAGAATAAAAGGCTTATAGAAGCAGGTCTTAATTTTGTACAAGAGGCATACAAGCTTTTAACCAATTTTCTTATGGAAAAAGAATTATATGGAAAAAGGGCAGAGTGTAATAACCCGAAGGTAATATCTAAAAAGGCTTAAAGAGAAGGCCCATGGCTGGATTAACTTCAGCACTAAATATTGCTAAAAATGCCCTTTTAAATTTTCAAACCGCAACCTCTGTTATAGCTCACAATGTGGCAAATGTTAATAATCCCTCTTTCAGCCGACAAAAAGCTATTGAAACTACTTATCCTCCAAGCCCATCCCCTGTAGGTCCTCTTGGTTCAGGCTCAAAGATTGAGAAAATCATGCGCTATTTTGATGCCTTTTTAGAGAGATAATCCAAAGCCTCTTGCATCTCTGTAAGTGTGAAGTTTTCTGGAACTCTGAAATATACTATTAATCCCTTTGCATTTCTTATATCAAGATCGGA
>JBKBMM010000190.1:0-1618 GCA_046295835.1 Caldimicrobium sp. | reverse complement strand
GGGATTAGCTTGTTCCATAGCCTTTTTAAAACAATGGAAGGCTGCGATTTTAAAGGCCATATCAGAAGAATCAACTTCATGAGATTTCCCATCATAAAATTCAACCCTTACATCCACAACTGGATAGCCAGCTAATAGTCCCTTTTCTAAAGCTTCCCTAACACCTTTTTCTACAGCTGGAACAAAATTTCTTGGAACATTCATTCCTGTAAGGGTTTCTATAAACTCAAATCCCCTACCTCTCTCTAAAGGATAGACATGAAAATGAACTTCAGCAAACTGCCCTCTACCCCCAGTCTGTTTTTTGTGCCTATAAATTACAGCTTTTACGGGTTTTTTAAGGGTTTCTCTATAGGGTACCTTTGGTAAGGTTACCTTTACCTTAACGCCATATTTTTCTTTAAGTTTTTCTATGGTTTTTTCCAAGTGAAGAGGCCCAATACCAGAAACAAGAAGCTCTCTTGTTTCTTCGTTTCTATAAAAATATAAAGAAGTGTCTTCTTCATTTAGTTTACCTATAGCAGCACTTATTTTGTCTTCATCTGCCCTTGTCTCTGGATGTAAGGCTAGAGTATACATAGGATTTGGCATCTGAGGTGATCCTAAGGCCTCTATAATAGGCTCTGTAGAAAAGGTATCTCCAGTTTTAAGCCCCTCTACTTTAGTAAAAAGGACTATTTCTCCTTCCTTTATTTCCTTTACTGGTTCAAAATTGTCTCCCTTTGGCACAAATATTTGAGTATATTTTTCTTCCTTTCCCCTTGAGGTATAAAGATACCCATCAGGTTTAAAGGATCCCTTAAAAAGACGCCCAATAGAAATCTTTCCAGCATAAGGATCATAATAAGTTTTAAAAATGTATCCATAAGGACTATTAATATTGAGTTTTAAGTCTTCTCTTTCAGGGCATAATTCTTCTAATTTTTTTAGAAAAAAAGAGACCCCAAGCCCACTTAGAGCAGATCCAAGAAAAATAGGTACAATTTTTTGACTTTGTATACCCATCTTAAGACCCTCTATAATTTCCTCTTTAGAGAGGGTTCCTTCCCCTAAATATTTTTCAATAAATTCATCTTTTGCTTCTGCAGCAATTTCCATGACCTGTTCAACTAAGGTTTGCAGCCGTGCATTGTAGTGAGAAGGAATCTCTTCATAGCTAATTTTTAGGCCCTCTTCTTTTATAGCCTTTTTTTCAATAAGGTCAACTAAGTATAAAGGATGCGTAGTATTAAAACCATAAATTAGCGGAATTTGAGGAATTTCCATTAGATCTTGCATGTCACAAATAGTTTGAGCCCATTGAGTCTTTTCTCCATCAAGTTTATTTACAAAAGCTATAAGGGGAATTTTTATTTCTCTTGCCTTTTCAAAGATTCTATAGAGGTTGTATTTAAGAGGCGAAGTTGAATCTACAACCAATACTCCTAAATCTGCAACTGCCATAGCCCATAATGTCTCTCCTATAAAGTTTTCATCTCCTGGAGTATCAATAAAATAAAAAGGGGTTTCTCCTAAAGTAGTCCCATAGATCTTAAGAGAATAGGTAGGCTCCTTTTTAAAAGGTTTAATTTTTTCTTGCTTAAGCATAAGTATTCTTTCAATTAAAGCCGTTTTGCCA
>JBKBMM010000189.1:0-1644 GCA_046295835.1 Caldimicrobium sp. | reverse complement strand
AAAAACTACCTTTTCCCTTTCCATGGACTTCACCTCTTTTTTTCTTTAGTATAACATATTTTTAAAAGAATAGGCATGGCAGTAAAGCCATGCCTATTAAAGGTGAATTAAAGGAACACCTTAATATCTATATTGAAGCTGAGCTCTAAAAAAATGGGCAGTTTTTGCTTCTTTGCTATAAAAATCATCGGGATCAAAGATTTCATATTGTAGCATACCACTTAGCGATTTTGTAAAACCATAGTTTATAATTCCCACATACAGGTCTCCCCTGTCTTTTCCCTTATTAGAAAACATATAACCTGGTAAAGCTTTAGTTTTTTCATCAGCATACAGTTTTTGATAGCTCATAAGCACTTTTAAGTTTTTAAGAGGAGTGAACTTCACTTGCACCAGGGGCATCTTAAGGTTTGTCCAGTAACCAGGTATAGGCCCGCCCCATTTTGCAGTTTCTAATAGGTAAGTATAAATAATTAATTCATTCCACTTAGGATTTCTTGTGAAAAGAGGATTAAAGGCTTCGTCTTTTTTTGAATCAGGATCGTCTCCAGAAAGATAGACATATCCAAGTTCAAGGGTAGGTTTGGTAGGACAGTTGGTAAAAGGTATCTCTAAGAAGGCATAACCTCCCCAGCCTCTCCTATCCGTATTATTACTATACTCACCAAATTGATGCACAAGCTCTGCTCTAAGCTTAATATTATTCTTAAAGGTATAAACTCCCCTTAATCCAATATTATGCAGATAGAGAGCAGGTAGAGATAAATTAGGAAATTTACTATCTTCTTCCTTTTTATAGATGTAATATGGCTCAAGAGTTAATTGGGGATTAATTTTGCAGCGCCCATATAACCAGAAGGCAAATTCATTTGAGGCAGAAAGTCTTTTTTTATGATTTATATAAAGTACCCCACCATCATCATATGAGGGATGTATAGAAGGTAAGAAGACATCTCTTTCTTTTTGTTTCACTATTACTATATCTAAAGTGTGTTTAGGATGAAGTAAGAGTTGAGCTTTAAGGGCATTAAAATAGAAGGTTCTTGAGCCATCTGCAGGGGTTCCATCCATAATGAGAAAACCTTCCCCATAGGTATCAGGCCCAAGGAAATCCTGTCGTCCAATTCTTAAGTTCAAAGGTAAACCAGCTGGCTTCTTTATATCTAAATATAGATTGTCAATTACTACTTCATCTTGATCAAATTTTCTGCGATCTTTTCCATCCTTTAGTATATGATAATATGGTCCCATTTGATACTTAGGCTCTGTATTTAATCTAATTTTAAGGGTGGTATTATTAGAAAATTTGATCTCATCCCAAAGCATTGCCCTCAGACGGAAAAAAGAACGATCTTTGAAGCTATTCCTTGTGAGGTTTGTGCCTAAAGTTATCAAGTTGTCCCAGTTTTCATAACGAAATCTGAGATCTGCCCCTATTTTTTGCTCCAAAGCTTGAGCTAAAGAAAAACTTGTTAAAATAAAAAAGGAACTCATCCCTACATAAAGAACCTTTTTCATTTTTCACCTCCTCCTAAGTTGAATAATCTTTCCTCCATAATTTGAATAAAATTAATTTACAATTACTATATTTTTAAAAAAAATCAAGTTTGATTTAAAATTTTTTATTGTCTTTTAAGGGTTGCA
>JBKBMM010000188.1:0-1653 GCA_046295835.1 Caldimicrobium sp. | reverse complement strand
TTGCTCAATGGGTTCTGGTAAAGGATATTTTTCTTCAATTCCTTTAAGACCAGCTGTAAGCATAGCTGCAAAGGCTAAATAGGGATTACAACCAGGGTCAGGTGAGCGGAGCTCAATTCTTGTAGCCTTTTCTTTACCGGGTTTATACATGGGAATCCTCACTAAGGCTGAGCGATTTTTTCTTGCCCAGCAAATATACACAGGTGCTTCGTATCCTGGAACTAATCTTTTGTATGAATTAACCCATTGATTGAGCACCAAAGTTATTTCCTTAATATGCTTGAGTAAACCTGCTGTATAACATTTAGCTACCTCAGAAAGATGATAAGGATCATGGGGATCAAAAAAGGCATTCTTATTTCCTATAAAAAGACTTTGATGCACATGCATTCCACTTCCATTTTGACCAAAAATTGGTTTTGGCATAAAGGTGGCATAAACCCCATATTTCCTTGCAATTTCTTTAACTGTCACTTTATAGGTCATCACCATATCTGCCATCTCCAAGGCATCGGCATAGCGAAGATCTATTTCATGCTGAGAGGGAGCAACTTCATGATGAGAATACTCCACACGAATTCCCATTTGCTCTAAAGCTAAAATGGTCTCTCTTCTTAAATCTTCAGCAGCATCTGTGGGATAATCAAAATATCCTCCTTCATCTAAAACTTCAGTAGCTTTATCGCTTTTGAAGTAAAAGAATTCAAGCTCAGGACCTAAGTAAAAATTGGTAAAGCCCATTTTTTTCATTTTATCTAAGGCACGCTTTAGAGCATATCTGGGATCGCCCTGATAGGGAGTGCCATCAGGATTATAAATATCACAAAACATACGAGCAACAGCCTTTTCTTTTGGTCTCCAAGGTAGCAAAGTAAAAGTCGTAGGATCAGGGATAGCTATCATGTCAGATTCTTCAATCCTTGCAAATCCCTTAATAGAGGACCCATCAAAACCCATCCCTTCTGAAAAGGCTGTCTCAAGCTCATCCACATGAACGGCAAAACTCTTTAACATCCCTAAAATATCCACAAACCAAAATCTAACAAATCTTACATCATACTTCTTGCAAAGTTCTAAAACATCTTTTGCATCTCTCGGCTTTTCAACCATCTATTACCTCCTCCTTAATGCAAAATTTTAATTTTAATTATACAAGAAGTATGCCAATAATAAAGATGGATCCCTTCTGCTATATAATGTTATCTCTTAAAATAGGTTTGTTTTTTCTTTGAACAATTTTGTTCAATTTTTAGAACCTTTGTTCAAAAATGTAAAGTATATGATATAGTAGAAAAAATGGAAAAAGTTCTTGAAAGAAAAAATGCAGAGTTACTTGCCCTTTTTGAGGTAAGTAAAGTTCTCAGTTCCTCTTTTGAAATCAAATATAATTTGTATAAAGCATTAAAATTACTTTCAGATTATTTAGATATGCGCAGAGGAACGGTAACTTTACTTGATCACAAAACAGGAGAGCTAAAAATAGAGGTAGCCTATGGTTTAACACCTGAGCAGATGGCCAGGGGAAGGTATAAAATAGGTGAAGGCATAGTAGGAAAGGTTGTAGAAACTGCATCTCCTGTAGTAGTACCAGATATAGGAAAAGAACCTCTCTTTTTAAATAGAACTGGGGCCAGAAAGATTGAAAAAGATAAA
>JBKBMM010000187.1:0-1686 GCA_046295835.1 Caldimicrobium sp. | reverse complement strand
CTAATTACCCAGAGATTGTGTTTTTGAATTAAGGTTGCAAGCTCTTTTAAAAATTCTCTGGAATAGATTAATCCAGTAGGATTAGATGGACTATTTAGGATTATGCCCACGGTCTTTGAGGTAATATTTTGTTCAAATGCCTCTATTTCTGGCTCAAAGTTTCTTTCAAATTTAGAGGGTATAATCTTGGCAATACCTTCAGCACAGGCAATCATCTCTGGATAAGATACCCAATAAGGAGAGAGTACAAGTACTTCATCTCCTCTGTCAACCAGTGCTAATAAAAGATTAAATATGGCCTGTTTTGCTCCAGTGCTTACAATCACTTCTTCAGGCCTATACTCAAAGCCATAATCTTTCTTAATTTTTTCACAAATTGCCTCCCTTAAACTTAATAGCCCAGGAGTAGCAGTATACTTAGTGAATCCCTCTTGTAAGGCTTTAATGCAAGCCTCTTTTATAAAGAGAGGAGTATCAAAATCAGGCTCCCCTGCAGAAAGGTTGATCACATTTATACCCTGTGCCTTTAGAGCCTTAGCTTTTGCATCTACAGCTAAAGTAGCTGAAGGTTTTAATGCCTTTACTCTTTCTGACAGTTTAACCATACCTTCCTCCTCCTAAATTTCTACTTCTAAAAGGGGATATCTATCAAAAACTAAAATGTCTTTATATTGGATATGTTTTAAAATTAAACCTTGCGGTGGGGCAGGAGGGGGAGCTACCTTTCTATCTTTTGCTTCAATTATAGATTTAAATTCCTCTAAGGTTAATCTGCCTCTGCCAACCTCTACCAGTGCCCCTACAATATTCCTTACCATATATCTCATAAATCCTTTTCCCGTTATTTCAAAAATTAATAAATTATTAATATCATTTGAGCGTTTAAAATGCGCTGAGTAAATGGTTCTTATGGTGGTTTTTACATCTGAACCTGATTTTCGAAAACTTGCAAAGTCTTTAGTTCCTATAATTTCTGGAAGACACTTTTCCATAGCTGTTATATTAAGTGGTTCTGGCACCCACCAAGAATAAAGCCGAATTAATGGATTTCTGACTGGTGAATTATATATATAATATTGATAAGTCTTATTTAAAACATCCCTTTGGGGATGGAATTTAAAATCTACTTCCTCAACTTGCCACACAGAAATATCTTTGGGCAAAAGGCTATTTAAGGCTTTAAAGATAACCTCTAAGGATTTGTCTGAAGTGGTAAGAAAATGAGCCACTTGGCATAGGGCATGAACTCCTGCATCAGTACGCCCTGCAGACCGAACTTTTACCTTATGCCCCAATATTTGACTTAAAATTTCTTGTAAAATTCCTTGAATAGTAGGTCCTTTAGGTTGAATCTGAAAGCCAAGGTAATGAGTACCATCATAAGCAAGATATAGCCTAATATTTCTTACTCTTGGAATAGACATAGATTTAATAAAAAGCTATACAAATAGAGGTGCCTTGGGTAATCCAATATCTTCAGGTAAATTATACATAAGATTTAGATTTTGAATAGCTTGCCCACTTGCCCCTTTAACTAAATTGTCAATCACAGATATTATTATTCCAACCCCCCTTTCTTTATCTTCAAAAAGGGAAATTTTACACATATTCGTTCCTCTTACTTCAGCCAATCGAGGATGTACTCCTAAGGGGAGTATCTCTACAAAGGGTTTTTCTTGATAAAAG
>JBKBMM010000186.1:0-1715 GCA_046295835.1 Caldimicrobium sp. | reverse complement strand
TGGAGCTAATAAAACACAAAACTCCACCGGGTTTTAACAAAGAAAGCCCATGGTAATAAAAGTAAACATAAAGGTCGCTTCTTCTATCTACTCTAACATCCTGCCAAATATTTTTCACAGAAGATTCAAGCTTTTCCTTGTATTGGTCTTTGAGCCTTTTCCATTCATCTTCTGGGTATTTCTTTGGATCTTCAAGTGGAGGAGCAATAAGTTCTTGTCTTACATAAGGAGGATTTCCAATTACAATATCAAAACCACCCTTTTCTACAAAGATTTCGGCAAAGTCAACCTCCCAAAGGAAATAATCTTTCTTAGTTTTGCTTTTAATATTGTCTAAAGCTTGTTTATATCGTTCTTTCTCTTTTTCAAGGGTCTTGAGGTTCTTTTCCAGTTCTTTTATATCTTTTTTTGATTTTTCATTCTCTTTACCAAAGATATCCTTTTGCCCTTTTATCTGAATAATCTTATTGTGAAGTGAGTTTATACTCTTGTCTATATCTCTAATTTTTGACTGAAGAATTTCTGAAAAGATTTCTTGTTCAAAGCGTTCAATCTCTTCTAACTCTTTTAGATCCGCGCTTCTCATTCCAGAGAAAAATTTATTTTTCTTGTCTATGAGAATTTTAATTTTATCTTTTATTGTTTGTGGTATATATTTTGTGGCATCACCTCTTAAACTAATCTGAATGCCACCGATTTCCTCAACCAAGGAGTCTCCTTGATGGATTTTAAAGGATAGATTAGGTAAAAGTGGTTTTGTGTAGATATCCATATATTTTTCATCTGTTTCAATAATGAGAGAAAGCCAAAGTCTTAGTTCTCCTACCATTACAGCCCAGTCCTTTACATCCACTCCATAAAGATTTTCAAGTATAATCTTTTGTTTTAAGGCAAAGAGGTTTTCCTCTCTTCCTTCAATTTTTCTTGTTAATTCTCTGTGTAATTCTACAAGGATATTCATCATTCCTACAAGAAAAGATGCCGAGCCCACGGCAGGATCAACTATCTTCACCTTATCCAGGGCTTGTTTAATAGCTTTTGCCTCATCAACAGATAATTTTTCGACACTTTCTTGGGGATTAAAAACAAAATCAATTATGGGCAATTTATTCTGTAGGGCCAATTCATGAATTGCCCCTACGGATCCATTGATCTCGTTATGGAGATATTGCACAAGGGATAATCTACACATAAAATCTATCTCTACTCTCGGTGTATAAAAGATTCCTGCACCACCCCTTTCTTCTTCAGCAATTAGAGACTCATAGACCTTCCCAAGCATCTCAGGGTCAACTGCTACTTCTACATCTACTGGTAAAGATTCATCAATGGTGAAATTAAAAATTTCAAGAAATCCTTTCTTTTTATCTGATGTAGTTATATCTGGCTCAAACAACCATTCAAAAATAGAATCTGGCACAAAGGGAAAAAGTTCATCCAACTCATTTTTTGTAAATAGTCCACCGTTTAAAAAGGGCATAATTCTAAAAGATTCTTGAATCTCTTCCGGTAAATCTTTATCAATTAGATGAGATTTTTTATTGAAAGCTCCAAAAAAGAGGCTTGAAAGCCAGGATGAATAGAAGGTGTCTTTCTTGTGTGGTTCTTTATTCACATATTCCTTGTATTTAACCCATAGATTTTTTATATAGTATCTATCTTGTTCATAATTTTTCCATTTAAGCCAACCTTTTCTCTGAAGGAAGTAAAGAAAG
>JBKBMM010000185.1:0-1727 GCA_046295835.1 Caldimicrobium sp. | reverse complement strand
AACCTAATTGAAGAACTAAAAAAAATGCATAGAGTAATGGATAAATTAATACCAAAAGAAAACAGAGTAAATCTTTTAGTGATTGACTCAACAACTGGACAAAATGCCCTCTCTCAAGTGGAACATTTCTCAAAGGCTATCCCAATTGATGCCCTCATTCTTACTAAAATGGATGGCACTGCCAAAGGAGGTATTGCTCTTTCTCTTTCTTATAAATTTCAACTTCCCATCATTTTTATTGGCCTTGGCGAAAAACCTGAAGACTTATTACCCTTTAACAAAGAGGCTTTTGTATCTGCAATTTTGCCTGATTAGTGATGAATAAGACTAATAACAAAATAAAAGCTATACTTCTCCTTGGTCCCACAGGTGCAGGAAAGACACCCCTTGGTATGGAAATAGAAAAAAGAGGTTTTTTAAATGAAAAGGCCTGGCATTTTGATTTTGGAGAAAATTTAAGAAAGGTTGCCTCTGGAGAATTATCCTTTCCAAAAGAAGAAAGGCTTCTTGTCCAGAGTATTCTAAAAGAAGGTAGACTTTTAAAGGAAGAGGAATTTTATCTTGCAGAAAGGGTTCTACTTTCTTTCTTAATTAACAAGCATTATACCCCTGATAGCTGGTTAGTTTTAAATGGACTGCCAAGAAATCTTTTTCAGGCATCAAAATTAGAAAACTTTGCTGAAATTAAATATGTAATTTTTTTAAAAACTTCTCCTACAATATTAAAATTCAGGCTTTCCTTTGATCCTGCAGGAGATAGAAAGGGAAGAAGTGATGATTTAGAAAAATTAGTTGAATATAAATTAAGTTGGTTTTATAGGGAAACCTTACCACTTCTTGATTATTACAAAGAAAAATCATCTTTAATCCATCTTGAGGTTCAAAAGAGTGACACCGGAGAAGATTTATATAAAAAGTTATGTTTAAGCATAAATAGGAAGAATAAATAATGTTATTTTCTCTTGTTTTAGTTGGAATAGGTGGTGCCCTTGGATCCATGCTTAGATTTTTAATAAGTACTCTTATGATAAAATATGTGTGCTCCTTTTTTCCCTGCGGCACTTTAGTAGTCAATCTTGTGGGTTCTTTTTGTATCACTTTTTTAATGGAGTTATTTATTTTTTCTTCTATAGATCCCATATATAGATATTTGCTTATTATTGGATTCTTAGGGGGGTTTACCACTCTATCTTCAGTGATATACGATACCCTAACTCTTTTTAGAAAGGGCGAATTAGCTTTAGCCCTTTTTAATCTATTATTAAATTACTTTTTATCTCTATTATTTGGATTTTTTGGTCTTCTAATAGCAAAAAAAATAATAATTAAGGGATTTTAGGTCATGAAAATTTATAATCAACCAGGTTTAATTTTAAAAATTTATGTTAGAGAAGAAGATAGATGGGAGAAAACACCCCTTTATAAAAAAATTTTGGATTTGGCTAAAGAACATGGCTTAGCTGGCGCAACAGTTTTTAGGGCAATTATGGGATATGGACCATCAAGAGAAATAAGAAAACTATCTTTTGCTGACCTATCCTCAAATCTACCTATTATGATTGAAATTATTGATACAGAGGACAAAATTAAATCCTTTATTGAAAAGATAAATGGTTATATTCAACATGGTCTTATTACTATTCAGCCCATATATATAATTAAAAACTTACCTTAATTAAGGTTTTTCTTTATTTAACCTTTCCCTTTTGAAATCTGATTAAGGGGAA
>JBKBMM010000184.1:0-1738 GCA_046295835.1 Caldimicrobium sp. | reverse complement strand
TCTGGATTATTAGTAGCAATACCCCAGGGGCATTTTCCTGTATAGCATCGCTGACACATGGTGCATCCCACTGCTATTAGAGCTGCTGTACCAATATAAACTGCATCTGCCCCTAAGGCAATGGCTTTAACCACATCTGCACTACAACGAATACCTCCAGAAGCTATAATGCTTGTTCTATGACGAATTCCCTCTTGTCTTAACCGTTTATCTACGGCAGAAATGGCAAGTTCAATAGGGATTCCTATATAGTCTCTGAACATAGTTGGTGCTGCCCCAGTTCCGCCTTTTAATCCATCAATAACCACAGCATCTGCTCCCGCTCTAACAATTCCTGAAGCAATAGCTGCTACATTATGTACCGCTGCAATCTTCACAAAGACTAATTTCTTATACTCTGTAGCCTCCTTAAGAGCAAAAATTAAGCCTCTTAAATCCTCAATGGAATAGATATCATGATGAGGTGCAGGAGATAATGCATCACTACCCACGGGAATCATTCTTGTTTTTGAAATCTCTTCTGTAACCTTTTCCCCAGGAAGATGTCCACCAATGCCAGGTTTTGCCCCCTGACCAATTTTAATCTCTATAGCTACTCCAGCATTTAGATAGTCAACAGTAAGACCAAAACGGCCTGAGGCGCATTGAACTATTGTATTTGAACCATATTCATATAAAGAGGCATGCAAACCACCTTCACCTGTATTATAGTATGTGCCCAAATCTCTTGCAGCTCTGGCTAAGCCTTGATGAACATGTAAACTTATAGCTCCATAAGACATAGCAGCAAACATTATAGGCACCTCAAGCCTAAGTTGTGGCGGTAGCTTTTTCTTTAATCTAAACTTACCATCTACTTCCTCAATTTCTAAGGCTTCCGGCTTAGGCCCTATATAAGTTCTCAATTCCATGGGTTCCCTTAAAGGATCAATGGGAGGATTGGTAACCTGACAGGCATCTAAAACTAAATGATCAAAATAGTTCTTGAAAGGAAGAGCACAACCTGTTGAGGTTAAAAGTACTCCTCCTTGATCAGCCTGCTTATAAATGTTTTTAATAAACCAGGAATTCCAAAGACCATGCTCTCTAAATTGAGCAGGATGCCTTTTAATTATGATGGCTTTAGTAGGGCACATGGCCTCACATCTATGACAACCAACACATTTCCTATGATCTTCAATTAAAGTCTTTTTTTTGGCATCCCAAATATGTGCCTCATAGGGACATTCTCTTACACAGCGTCTACATTTTATACATTTGTCCCAAAGCCTCTCTATATAAAAATCAGGATAAAAACTGGCAAACTGAGGTACTTCCATTTCTACTTTAACCCCCTTTTAATTTTAACCCCCTCCTCTAAAACTATCTGAGCTCCTCCACGGTATAATCATGTAAAGTCTTTTTAATCTAAAATAAAAAAAATTTTTTTCAAGAGAGTAAAAAAGGGCAGAGATGCCCTGCCCTTTGGCTAACAGTGAAACTCAAGACTATTGGCTCAATTTTACAGGATAGGTAAATATTTCTCAATTTCATACTCTGTGATCCTAATCCGGTAATCGTCCCACTCTAATCTCTTACTTATAAGAAGTTGTTCAAAAATATGATCTCCCAGTGCCTCTCTTAACACTTGAGATTTTTCTGCATATTCAATGGCTTCAATTAAACTGCCAGGAAGTTCTTCTATACCAAGTTTAGCCCTATCAGCTGCACACATATGATATACATCTTGCTCAATGGG
>JBKBMM010000183.1:0-1755 GCA_046295835.1 Caldimicrobium sp. | reverse complement strand
TATATAGTCTTTGGCTAAAGCCATCAACTCATCCTTAAAAGATACTCCACTTGCAACCTCTACAGTATCCTCTAAAACCTCCCCATTTTCCCCCAGTGGGAACCTACTCCATACAACACTCTCCCTGAGACTAACCCTGTCCACAGCAACCTTGCCAAAATTGAAAACATCGTAATTTACCCTAAATGAACAAGCACAAATAGAAACACCCTCTAATCCCTCTTCCTTGATTTTTTCATCTATAAAAGATTTACCCTCTTTAGAGCACAAAAAATCCAAACTATGCACACAATTAACTCCTTGCTCCTGCGCTACAGCTATTAAATCTTCCACATTTAACCTTTCTCCTATATCACAACTCTTACATATAAAAACACCTATCTTATCCATTTCCTCCCTCCTCTTAGGCACTCTTTATTATCTGCAATGCCTTAAGTACAGCCCCAGTTGCTGTCTCATTGGATGTCATAACATCCAAGGGCTTTTTGGCACATCCAACAGGTATTATACCATCCTTCTCTAATACAAAACCATTTTCATCTACAGGTAAACCTGGTATATTTACTCCAGCAATGCTTGGCTGCATACCCAAGGCTAAAACTACCATGTCAACCCTTTCATTAACTCTTTTTCCAGATAGAGTATCCTCTGCCGTAACTATTAAGTCCTTTGTTTCAGCATCCTCTTCTATCTTAGCAACCTTTCCCTTAATAAAATTAATCTTCGCCTCAGCTTGTGCTCTCCTTAAAAACTTTTCATACCTACCAGGAGTTCTTATATCTATATAAAAAATTAATGCCTCACTCTCAGGCATTTTTTCAGCCATATATAGAGTGTGTTTCAAACTCGCTAAACAACAAATATAAGAACAATAGGGCAAATGATTCTCATCACGGGACCCAGCACACTGAACAAAAGCTACTCTTTTAGGCACTGCCTGATCCGATGGACGATAAATCATTCCACCAGTTGGTCCCCAAGGCGATGCCATTCTCTCCATTTGCATATTGGTTATCACATTGGAAAATCTCCCATAACCCAAATTGTCTAATTTTGAAGCATCATATAGCCTCCAACCAGTAGCCCATACTATTGCGCCACATTCAACCTCAAACTCTTCCTCCTTCATATCAGGATCTATAGCATTATACCTACATGCAGCCATAATCCTTTCTAAATCTCCATCAACCAACGCCTTTTTATCCAATACATATCTCAAAGGAAATGTCATGGGCGAAGGTAAATAGATTGCCTTAGTCTTACCTAAACCGAAATCAAAGTCACTTACCCGTTCTCCTACACAAACCTTTTCACACTCTCCACAGGCCGTACAATTTTCATTCACATATCTTGGCAATTTCCTTAATTTTACCCTGTAAGATCCAGGACCTCCCTTTATTTCAAGCACCTCTGTCAAAGTATACACTGTAAGATTAGGACTTGCTTTCATCCTCTTATAATTTATCTCCAATCCACATGTAGGCGGACAAAGCTTGGGAAAATAATACCTCAATTGAGATACCCTACCTCCTAAACTTGGTTCTTTCTCAACCAATATGACAGGAACTTCCATCTCCGCCGCTTCAATTGCTGCTGTAATACCACTAATTCCCCCACCAACCACTAATATCGTTGAACTTCCCATTTTAACCTCCTTTCTTCTTTTTCAGAGTTAGCCTCCTATTCAATAAGGAGGTTAACTCAGAAAAAAAGGGGAGGGTTAAACCCTCCCCAAAGTAAAGTAACAGCTTCCTT
>JBKBMM010000182.1:0-1763 GCA_046295835.1 Caldimicrobium sp. | reverse complement strand
CTCCTTTATCTTTTTTACACTTAATAACATTCGCTCCACTCCTGAGTATAAATATACACTTTGCTACAATTTTTGTCAACTGTTGCCAACCTCCTTCTTTAAAAAGTTCCATGTAAAAAAATCAAAATGACAGTAACTACTTTGCGATTATTTATTCTCCTTTTTAGAACACTTTTTCAGATATGCTCTCTTTTTCTTCCGACAAAAAAATTAAAGAATATCTCTCTTGAAAGTTATCTTTGATTAATGCGTTTTTTACAAATATGCTCTTGACAAATAGTTACCTTTTGTTCTATTATTATTTTTAGAGAAACTTTAAAAGGAGGAGAAAGACATGAAAAAAGAACTTGGCACCTCTTTAGAAAACAACCTAAAAAATTTAGAAAATGGTTTCGTTAATTTAGAAGAAAAATTTAAAGGATTGAAATTGGAAAATAAAAGAGTTAGGCCTATGCCAAAAAAAGATCTTGATATTGGAGGAAAAGCAAAGAAATATCTACTGTTCTGGTTGTTTCTGTTACCAATTGACCTCTTGACGCAAAAATTTGTTTTTACAGGACTTGCGGTTCTTTTCTTTTTACCATACATGTTTGTTAGTGTAATTAGAGACTATCAAAGAAATTGTGTTGATGAATATATTCAGTTAAAATATGCCGCAGGAGAAGAACCTTCTTTTACTGAAATGTGTCAGATCGGTAACAACTTCGGAGTTTGGAAAGAACTTAAAAAGATGCAAATTACTCAAAAATATCCCGGCCAACCTGTAAGTTTTAATAAAAAAGATGACTATAAGTTTCCAGATCTTCATCGAGATTAACTTCTTCTTTTTGCCAAAATTTCCCTTAATTTATCAGTATTCGGTTTTTTAATTTCTACCTCACCTTTGGATCCCTCATAGATTTTCCCCCAATTCACTTTCGGACTTTCTTTTTTAATCACAACGGTTGGTTGTTGCGGTTGTTGGCTCTGTTCCTGGTTCTGTTCCATCCTCTGAGGCTCTGCTCTTTGAGGTTCTATCTTCTGAGGCTCTATAGTCCTCTGAGGCTCCATAGTTATCTGAGAAGGTAATAACGGTTCCATAATTCCACTACTACGAACTATCCCCCCAAGCATTTTCGTCCTATCTTCTTCTGGTATATCGCTAAACCACCCTTCTCCTGCTCTTTTTAAACCCTTTACCGCATCAAGACCAATTTCCCCAAGATCACTTAACGCACTTCTTACAGCAGGAGCTCCTACAAAAGGAATAGAATGTATAAAATGTTCTCTTTTCATTTCTTGTCCTTGTTTTTCAATAGTTGGTTTAAGTCCTAATAAACCACTTTTAGTATTAACCCTTGAAATCATAGGTTTACTTACTTTAGGCTCTACATCTTTCAATTGGTCTTGCACAACTTGACTAATTTTCCCTTCCTGAGACACTTTTTTCTTAACATCTTCTTTTATGCCTTCAAAATCCGTATTAAATTTTTCCGCTCCTTCATTTAATCTATCCTTCACCTGTGAAAATTTCACATCTCCTTTAATTAAATCTTTCAAAAAGTCCATCTTTACCTTTTCCGCTTCCTCTATTTGCAAAGAATTAACCTTGTAAAAAGCATCTACCCAATTCAAATTGTTTTTCTGTGCATACCACTCAACAAGCTTGATATTGTAGTCCATTGCTCCTTTTAATCCTAATGTTTCCTCGTAAGATAATGCCTGTGCTAATCCAACAAGATTTGTTGCCCCAACTTTCTTTAAACTTTCCTCAACTTCACTAT
>JBKBMM010000181.1:0-1772 GCA_046295835.1 Caldimicrobium sp. | reverse complement strand
TTGCTACTGCACCTGTGGGATTATTTGGATAATTTATCCATAAAATTTTTGCCCTCTTTAATAGGTCTTGAGGAATTTGAGAAAGCTCAGGCAAAAAATTATTTTCCCAGGAAAGAGGAAGATAGTAAGGTTCTCCCTCTGCTAATATTGTCCCTAAATGATACACAGGATAGGCAGGCTCTGGGCAAAGTACCACATCTCTTGGATTTATAAAAGCAAAAGGAAAATGCGCTATCCCCTCTTTTGAGCCTATAAGAGCAACTACTTCCTCCTCTGGATTAAACTTAACTCCAAAACGCCTCTCCATGTAGTGAGCACATGCCTTTCGAAAAAAAAGACTTCCAGGATTAGCAGGATAACGATGATTTTCTGCTTTTTCTAAGGCCTTTTGAGCAACCTCTACAATCTCCTTAGGCGTGGGTATATCTGGATCTCCTATTCCTAAGTCAATAACATCTGCTCCTTCTTTAATTTTTTCATTTTTAAGCCTATCTAATTCCACAAAAAGGTAAGGGGGTATTTTTTGAAGTCTAAGCGATAACTCCATCTTTAAGCCTCCTACGCCCTTATCTCTCCCTTTTTCCCTCAATAAATTCAATTACCATTTCTCGAGCAACATAATCTGGGAACTGCTGGGGAGGATGTTTCATGGTGTAGGCAGAGATCGAAATTAAAGGCCCACCAATTCCTCTATCTTTTGCCAATTTAGCACATCTAATGGCATCAATAGCTGAGCCTGCAGAATTAGGAGAATCTTCAACCTCAAGCTTAACTTCAACAGACATGGGAACTCCACCAAAATGCTCACCTTCAATTCTAATATACGCAATTTTCTTATCTTTTAACCAGGGCACCCAATCAGAAGGCCCTATATGAACATTTTCCCAACCTATATCATAGGGAATAATTGATGTTACAGCTTCTGTTTTTGAAATTTTTTTAGTTTTTAATCTTCCCCGCTCTAACATATTTAAAAAATCGGTATTGCCTCCAAAATTCAGCTGATAAGTCCTTTTTATAGGAATACCTCTATCTACAAAAAGTTGAATTAATGTTCTATGTAAAATAGTTGCACCAAGTTGAGATTTTATATCATCTCCCACAGCAGGAATACCTGCTTTTTCAAATCTTTCACCCCATACAGGATCTGAAACTATAAAAGTGGGCATAGCGTTTACATAGGCAACCCCTGCCCTAAGACAAGCCTCAGCATAAAAACGGGCAGCCTCTTCTGAACCAACCGGCACATAGCTTATTAAAACATCTGCCTGAACCTCCTTTAAATGAGAAACCACATCTTCAAGTTCATCCTCTTTTTCCTCTGCTAATATAAAGGTCTTATCCTCAGGATAGTCTTTCATATGCTTTGCTAGCCCATCTAAAACCCTACCCATTCTAACTTTTACACCAAGCTTCGGAAGATTTGGATAAAAAATGGTGGTACAATTGGGAAAAGTAAAAATAGCCTCTGATAAATCCTTTCCAACCTTTCTTTTATCAATATCCCAAGCTGCTACTATTTCTATATCAGAAGGTTTATACCCTCCAATATTTGGGAACATTAATCCATGCATATCTTCCATCTTTTTATCTCTATAATAGAAAATTCCTTGAATTAAGGCACTGGCACAATTACCCACCCCAACAATAGCCAACCTCACCTTCTTACTCATTTCTATTTCCTCCGTAAAAAAGTCTCTTTAAAAATAGCATAAATTTCCTTTCTTGCCAATAAATTATCCTTTAAATTTTAAGTTTGTTAATACCTACTA
>JBKBMM010000180.1:0-1772 GCA_046295835.1 Caldimicrobium sp. | reverse complement strand
TACCCCATCTGTGATTTTCAATAAGCAAACAATTTGGTTCCTTAAAGGTAGCCTCTATGAAATCCCTTGGAGCACCGGAATAGATTTTTTCCTCAAGACTCCCAAGTCTCTCACCTATATACAATTTTAAGTAAGTTAAATCATTACTTTCCAAAAGTTGAGCTATAAAAGCGGGATTATGAAGACTATCTGTAAAGATAAAAAGAAAAGGATGCCTTTTTATCTCAAAAATAAGAGATTCTGAAGATAAATTTCTTCCATGAAGTGTATAAACTTTAACAAATCTTGGAGATATTTTTAATTTCGCACAAAATACATTTACTGTGGATAAGTCTGGATATATGCAGATTCTTTCCTTAGGGAACTCTTTTAAAAGTGTTTCACCTAAGCCACAAACTAAGGGATCCCCTGTAGCAAGTATTCCCACTTCAACTTCTAAGATTTCTTTTAAAAAATCCACAAGCTCTTTTACACTCTTTGTTATTCTTAATTTGTGCCGTAGCTGGAAATAAAGGGGATATTTTTGAAAAACCTCTTCTGTTTTATTAAAGCAAAAGATTAAAGATACTCTTTTTAGGACTTCTTCTTCTTCTCTTGAGAGGGGCTTATATCCTATGCCAATAATATGAATCAAACTCATTCTTCTTAAGACTTTAAAGGTTTTAGAATATAGATTTCCATTAGATAGCCCTTTTTATTTCTTAAGTCTTTTCTCATGAGGGAATGGCTTTCCGCTATATCCTTTAAATTTCCTCTCATTATAATTTCATCTTTTGACCCTACAAAGGCTCCCCAAATGAGCTCTAAGGGGTGCTCCTTAAATTTTTTATAGGTTTCGTAATTATCTAAAAAAACCACTATGGGATGAGTAATCTCCTTTAAAACTCTTAAAGTGCGAGGAGTATGGAAGGAGAGAGGAGTTGACAGTTCTGTGAGAGAACACTTACACTTTGAAGCCAGAACTTGAAAGGCGGATAAACCTGGTATAACCTCCCATTTAATAGGTAAATCCTTTTCTATTTCTTGAAAGATCTCTATATGTCCATCATAAATAGTGGGATCACCCCAGATTAAAAAACCCGCCTCTTTAGCCTCTGCTGCAAGGAGTACTTCTTTTAAGATTTCTGCCTTTTTTTGACGCCACTCTCTGACCTTTTCTTTGTAATTTATGCCTTTTTCTCTTTCAGGAAAGGGAAGGAAAATTATCTCGTAACCTTTTTTTCCTTTTATCTTTTCAAGAAGAGATAGCCGTGCTAAAGTTAAATCTTTCTTTGCACCATCTTTCTTGGGTATTAAAAAAAGAGAAAGTCTTTCAATTAACTCCTTTGCCTCTAAGGTAAGATATTTGATTTCACCAGGACCTATGCCAATTAGATAAATTTTTTCAAGCATATTCTTTTTCAAAGGCCAATTTAAGCAAGGCATTTATGGTAGCCACACAAGCAGGAGTACCTCCTTTTCTGCTAAGGTTTGTTATAAAAGGGAAATCTTGGGTAGATAGCAAAATTTTAGATTCAAGAGCCTTTACAAATCCAACGGGCATTCCAATGAGAACAAAGTGTTTATCTTCTCTTTCTTTGAGGATTTCAATAGCTTTAAGAAGGGCTGTTGGAGAATTTCCAATGGCAATCAGACCGAGGTTAGACTCCCTTTGTAGAGCCATTTCTATAGCTTTTTCTGTCCTCGTCCCAGGGAAATCTTCTTCTCCAATTTCAGAAAGATAACAGAGAACTTTATTTCTTCCATACTTTTTGGTTATTCCACTTTTAATC
>JBKBMM010000179.1:0-1785 GCA_046295835.1 Caldimicrobium sp. | reverse complement strand
AGGCTTTAAAAAAATAATCAAATCCGAATTTCGAGGTAAGATCTTTTAAGGTCTTTCCAATAAAAAGAGCAGTATCTAAATCCTCAAGAACACAAGGACCAGCTATTATTAAAAAACTACTCTTTGACATATCCCTCTCTCATTATAAAAAGCTTTTCTCTCTTTGCAACCTTTTGTGCAGAACTTAAATATTCCACAATTCCAAGCCCCTCTCCTAAAAATACCCTTTTTAAAACTTTAACTCTTGACAAATTTAAAAATTAAGTTATATAATAAACTAATTATGAAAGCAAAAAACAAATTATATTGCCCTTTAAACAATTCATTTCCCAAAATTTTAGGGTCATTGTGTTTTAAGATCTTTTGTCCTGGGCGAATGAGCCCAGGGTGTAGTCTCAATTAAATCCTATTTAATCTTCTTTTTTTTAAAATCCTCAAAAGAGGGAGGAAAGAGTAAATAGGTAATAACTTATTTAGAAATGTATTTAAAAGTATATTTGAACTTATTGGTAATACCCCGCTTATAGATTTAACATCTTTATTGGGTGAGAGTTCAGAGGTTAGGATTTTAGCGAAGGCTGAGTGGTATAATCCTGGGGGTTCAATAAAGGATAGGCCAGCAAAGGAGATCATATTAGAAGCTGAAAAAGCATGCAGGCTTACTCCGGAAAAGAGGATCCTTGATGCTACTTCAGGTAATATGGGAATAGCTTACACCCTTTTGGGGAGAAGCAGGGGATATAGGGTAACCTTATGTATACCTGATAATGCAAGTGCTGAAAGAAAAAAGCTTTTAAAAATTTTTGGAGCAGAACTTATAATTACTGATCCATTGGAGGGAATAGATGGAGCAATAGAGAAAGCAAGGAAGCTCTATGCAAAGGAGCCTGAGAAATATTTCTATGCTGATCAATACAGTAATCCTGCTAATTATTTAGCGCACTACAAGACAACGGGGCCAGAGATTTGGGAGCAAACTCAGGGAGAGATTACTCACTTTGTGGCTGGACTTGGTACCAGTGGCACTATGATGGGTGTGGGGCGTTTTTTAAAGGAAAAAAATCCAGAGATTAAGTTAATTGGAATTCAGCCAAATTCTCCTTTACATGGAATTGAAGGGCTCAAGCATATGGATACTGCCTTGAGACCAGCAATATATCAAGAAGACCTTTTAGATGAAATACTTTTTATTTCCACAGAAGAGGCTTATACCATGGTGAAAAAGGTCCTTAATTTAAAAGGCTTATTTTTAGGGGTTTCTTCAGGGGCAGCTTTGGCAGGTGCACTCAAAGTAGCTAAAAAACTGAAAAGTGGCACTATTGTTACTATTTTTCCAGACAGTGGCCATAAATATTTGAGTGAATCCTTTTGGGTGGAAGCAAATGAAACTTTATTTACCTAAGAAAGTATGGAATGAAATGGTAACTTACTTAGAAAGGACTTACCCTGAGGAAGGATGTGGTCTCATTATAGGGGTATTAAAGGAAGAATACTTAGTAAAAAAAGTTTATCCAATGGAGAATGTATGGGAAAATGTGGCAGAAAGAAAGTTTAGGTATGCCCTTTCTCCAAAGGAATGGTTGAAAATTGAAAAAGAGATTGAGCGTGAAAATCTAAGTATCCTTGGAATTTATCACTCACATCCCAATTATCCTGCTTATCCTTCTTCCTTTGATTTGAACACTGCTTGGGAAGGATATGTGTATCTAATTATAGAAATAAGAGAAGGTAAATTTAAGGAAATGGCCGCATTCCTTATAAATGCCATGAAAGAGGTGAGAGAAA
>JBKBMM010000178.1:0-1819 GCA_046295835.1 Caldimicrobium sp. | reverse complement strand
ATATCGGGATACTTTGAAAAAAGATCACACATGCTCTTTAAGCTCTTTGTAATTACTTTTCCTAAGCAGCTTCAAGGACCTTTACTTCAAGTCTTTGAACTCTTATAAGGATATCGTCAATAACCTCCTTCTCAGAGAGTGCCCTGTTGAGGTCCCCTCTTATATGAGATACCTCTATTAAAAGGTCATCAATTCTTTTATTGGTTTCATCAATTCTCTTATTAGTTTCTTCAAGAGCTCTTCTTATATCTCTTATTTCAGCCTCTAAGTTTTCTTGTCTTAATTCAAGGGCAGACATTCTCGCATTCATTGATTCAATAGCAATTCTAAAGCCAGCAAGTTCTCCAGTCACAGAGGCTTTAAAATCCCTTAACTCTTCTTTGATCTCTCCTATGATCATATCTCTTAACTTTTCTGCAATCTTTTCTAAATCCATAATGCCCTCCTAAGTTTAGATTTTTAAAATATCCTTATATGTAATATGTAGGAGCAATTCATGAATTGCTCCTACAGAAATAATGGCAATTTAAAAATGCCTTGAGAGAATTGAGGGTAATTTAAAAAATCACCTCCCAAAATTTTTGCGTTAATTAGTAAATGCATCATTGCAAATTGCTCTTAATAGTATTATAAATACCAAATTTCTTCGAGTCAAGAAGTGAACTTATTAGATATTTATTGGATTAAGACGCTTTTAAGGATTATTCGTATACTAAATAAATGCCAAATGAAAATTTTTTCGTAGCGCCCGGGGCAATTCGTATATTGCCCATATAGAAATAGGTAATTCTTGAATTACCTCTACGAAGGATTTTTACAAATCGTTGGGGCAGTTCAAGAACTGCCCCTATGAGGGCAATATGTAAATTGCCCCTACTTAAATGTATCTGGGCAGTTCGAAGAAAGATATTTTTTTTCCCAGTTTAGGGCTGTTTGGATGATAAAGTTTAGGTCATCATATTTGGGTTGCCATTTTAAAATTTCTTTGGCTTTGTTATTGTCCGCAACTAAAGCGGGTGGATCTCCCTCTCGTCTATCAGAATAAACTATTTTAAAATCCACCCCAGAGATTTTTTTTACCATTTGCAGGACCTCAAGCACCGAATAACCCTTTCCATAGCCTATATTAAAAACATCACTTTTTCCTCCCCTTTGAAGATACTCAAGGGCAGATATATGGGCCTCACAAAGGTCCGTAACATGGATAAAATCCCTTATACATGTGCCGTCGTAAGTGGGATAATCAGTGCCATAGACCTCAAGATAGGGTATTTGGCCTGTTGCCACTTTTACTGCTCTTAGTATGAGGTGAGTGGGTTCTTTACTTATTTGTCCGATCTTTCCCTCTGGGTCTGCGCCAGCAACATTAAAGTACCTTAAAAGGGCATAACTTATTCCACTAACAGCAGCAAAATCCCTTATTGCCCTTTCTGCAAAAAGCTTACTCCAGCCATAAGGGTTTATTGGCTCTGTGGGATCCTCTTCTTTTACAGGTATTCTCTTGGGAATTCCATAAAGGGCCGCAGTGGAGGAAAAGATCAAATATTTTGTGCCAGCCCTTTGCATGGCTTGAAGCAAGTTAACTGTACCTATAAAGTTGTTCTCATAGTAAAGCAACGGTTTTTTTACGCTTTCAGGCACCTTTGCCTTTGCAGCAAAGTGAATAACAGCTTCTGGCTTAAAATCTAAAAAAACTTCCTCAAGGGCTTTGTAATTTAAAAGATCTATAACCCTTAGCTCTCCATAAAGAACTGCCCAAGGATTACCCTCAGATAAATTATCCACCGTTAAAACTTCATAACCCCTTTCTCCAAGAAGT
>JBKBMM010000177.1:0-1833 GCA_046295835.1 Caldimicrobium sp. | reverse complement strand
ATTAAAGGCAACAGCACCTTGAAAGAAAATTTTATTTCCTATTTTTCTTCCCTCTACTACCTTATTGAGATAATTATAAACAATAGAATAACAGAGACCTGCCACCAAGTCTTCCTTTGGTAGCCCCTGCTGTTGATAATGAAGTAAATCAGATTGCATAAAAACAGTGCAACGCTCTCCCATTTTAAGTGGTGATTTACTCCTTAAGGCTATCTCCCCAAATTCCTCAATAGGGATACCTAATTTTACCCCCTGTTCCTGTAAAAAAGAGCCTGTCCCTGCTGCACAGGCCTTATTCATTGTAAAGTCAGCAATAGTGCCTTTCTCAAGATAAATATATTTAGAATCCTGCCCTCCGATTTCAAAAATAGTATCCACTTCTGGATCTAAATAAAGAGCACCATAGGCTTGTGCAGTAATTTCATTTCTTATTACATCTGCACCCATAAAGTCACCCACTAAATATCTTCCTGAACCTGTACATCCAACCCCTTTTACCTTTATTTTCTCTGGAAGTTTCTCTCTCAACTCCCATAATCCCTTTTTAATACTATCTAAAGGCTTCCCATGATGGAAAAGATAAACCTTAGCAACAAGATTTCCCTCCTCATCTATAGCAACCAACTTAGTACTTACTGAACCCACATCTACTCCTAAATAGATAGGAAGTTCCTCTACTAAAGCTTTCCTTTTACTGATTTTTTCTTCAATTTTCTTTTTTAATTTTTCAGAAAGGTTTAGAGATTCAAAGGGAAAAAGAATTGGATGGCGAGAGGGATTATAAACTCTATTTTTTAAGTACGCTTTAAGAATTTCTGAGCCTCTATAAGGAGAAGCTGCTTTTCCCTCAAGACCATAAAGAGCTGCACCTATAGCTCCCATAATTTTAAAATGCTCAGGAATAATTAATTCTCCTTCTTTAAGATGAAAAATCTCTTTTATGGCCCTCCTTACTCCCAGGTTTGCCGCAACCCCACCTTGAAAGACAAGGGGTGGTAAGATTGGTCTTCCCTTGGCAAGATTACTTTTTAAATTTCTAATGATGGCAAAACAAAGCCCTGCAATAATCTCTTCATCAGGTACTGCGGCTTGCTGTAAATGAATCATATCAGATTTGGCAAAAACCGTACATCTTCCAGCTATTCTGGGTATATTTTGAGCCAAAAGGGCCTTTTGAGAAAACTCTTCAATAGTGTATCCCAGTCTTGCCGCCTGTTGTTCAAGAAAAGAGCCAGTTCCCGCTGCACAGAGAGTATTTAAAGCAAAATCCTCTATTTCAGGTACTCCCCTTTCGTGAGTAATAAAAATAAGCTTTGAATCCTCTCCCCCTATATCAATAATAGTTTTTACCTCAGGATGAAAAAAGGTGGCTGCTTTAGCATGCGCCATTACTTCATTTACAAAGGCTACCCCAAGAATTTGAGAAATAGTTTTCCCCGCTGTCCCTGTACAAGTTAACCCTGAAAGCCTCTCTCCAAATTTTTCTTCCACTTCCTGCAGAATTTTCTCCGCAGTCTCAATGGGTTGCCCATGAGTCTTAATATAAGCAGAATACAAAATCTCCCTTTTCTCATTTAAAACTGCAACTTTAGCTGTTCCTGAACCTACATCAAGACCTACATACAGCATATGGCCCCCTCGTATGCTCTTATAAAAAAAGATTTGTAATTATTTTATAGTAAAAAAGACCCCTTGACAAGATTTTTCACTTTAGGTATAATTTTTCAAAATTTCAAATGGAGGTATTACTATGCCTTTTATGGAATGGAATGATAAATTGGTTACAGGTGTTAGAGAAGCTGATGAGCAACATAAAAAATTAGTAAATATGGT
>JBKBMM010000176.1:0-1834 GCA_046295835.1 Caldimicrobium sp. | reverse complement strand
AAAGAGTTATTCTCTTTTGCTGAATCTCCAATAATCCTTCCTCTCTAAATTTTTGAAAAAGTCGCGAGAGTGTCTCAGGCGTTATTCCTAAAAGAAGCGCTAAATGAGCTTTGTTTATCTCTAAATCAAAGCTTACTCTATTACCCTCTTGAGACAAATCCCAAAGATAAATTAATAACCTTTCCCTTGCCTCTCTCAAGGTGAGATTCTCTATATTTTTTAACAGACTTTTAATCTTGATGGTAAAAAGACCTATCATTCTTAAAGCCAGCTCTGGTTTTCTTTGAATTAGATTTAAAAATCTGTTTTTTTCAAAAAAAGCTAACTTTGAAATGGTTATGGCCTGAGCATACGCCGGATAAGTTTCTACCCCTGCTAAAACAATCTCAGCAAAGATATCCCCAGCACTTAAAAGATGAATAATTACTTCCTTTCCTTTAGGAGATAGCTTGTAAATCTTTACATTTCCCTCAAGAATTAAATAAAAACCTAAGGCCCTTTCTCCTTCGCCAAATATCTCCTCTCCCTTATTATATGTCTTTACAAGGGATATCTCCGAAATTAGTTGGAGTAAATCCTCAGGAAGTCCTTTAAAGAAAATATTCTCTCTTAAAAAGGATAACAAAAAATCTCTATCCTTCACATTGTTCCACGTGGAACATTAAATTAACTTATAAGACTTTAAAAGGTCTTTTAACTGTTTAAAAGAGTTTTCAGAAAGATTGGTCAAAGGTAGCCTTACCTCAGGGGAATTGATAAGTCCCATCAAATATAAAGCCTCTTTAGCAGGAACAGGATTGGTCTCAATAAATAAAATTTTAAAAAGGGGATAAAGATAGAGATGAAGATCTAAGGCCCTCTTGTAATTGCCGTGAAGAGCAGACTCCATTAACTCTGCCATTTCTTTTGGCAGAATGTTTGCTGCAACGGAAATAACACCTTTCCCACCAAGAGCTATGGTAGGAAATGCTGTAAAATCATCGCCAGACAAAATAATAAAATCTTCTCTACACTTGAGCTTTAACTCACTAATTTGCTTTAAGTCACCACAGGCCTCTTTAATGGCGATTATATTTTCAATTTCTGATAATTTAGCTGTTGTCTCTGGCAATAAATTAACTGAGGTCCTCCCAGGAACATTATAAAGAATTATAGGTATTTGAACCTTTTGAGCAATATATTTGTAATGCTCATATAATCCATTTTGTGTGGGTTTATTATAATATGGCGTTACCAATAAAAGAGCATCCATGCCAAGATCTTGAGCCATCAGAGAGAGTTCCAAGGTCTTTTGAGTATCATTCGTCCCCGTTCCAGCAATTAAAGGAACTTTGTCCCCTGCCTCTTCCAGTGCAATTTCAAAAAGCCTCTTTTTTTCCTCCTTAGAAAGAGTTGCCGACTCTCCAGTGGTGCCAGAAATAAGAAGTCCATGCGTACCCTCTTTTAAATGCCACCTAATTAAATTTCTAAAGGATTCTTCGTCAATCTTTCCATCCTTGAAAGGAGTTACTAATGCTACAATTGACCCTTTTAGTTTATTTTTTAGCTCCATACCAACCCCCTATTAAATAGCTAAATCAAAGCATCTTCAAAGACTTTGAATTCACAAAGAAGTCGTGTATCACCTTCTAAATATATAGTCTCATCCTCAGAAGAAATATAGACTGTTAAAATTTCCCCACCCTTTGTGATCAGATTTACTGGTGGTAAAACTAATCCAAGTTTATAAGCTATATAAGCTGCTGCACTTGCACCTGTTCCGCACGCAAATGTTTCTCCTTCAACTCCTCTCTCATATGTCCTAATTTTTAAAAGTGTTTCTCCTTTAATGGTG
>JBKBMM010000175.1:0-1865 GCA_046295835.1 Caldimicrobium sp. | reverse complement strand
CTTTCTTTCAAAGAAGTGTGAGAGGGCTTGAATTACTCCACCTGCCATATAGATTCCTCCAAAGGGTCCCATCATAACAGCAACCTCATAACACTTTCTTCCCAAAAACTCAAAAAATTTTTTAATTACAAAAAATTCCCTTTCTTTGCCCTCTTTTGCCCTCTCAGTGATTAAAGGTGCCTCTAATTTTTCTCCAAAATAACAGGCATATAAATTTTCTAATCCTCTTCCGGAGAGTACTTCTTCCCACAGGATTTCTCTACTCTGTTCTTGTAAAAACTCATATAAGGCTAAATCTTCCTTTTCTCTGATAGAAAGAGGTGTGTGTCCTCCCTCTGAGGGCAAAATTATTAATGGGTTTTTAGAAATTAGAAAGGAGATTCCAAGTCCTGTACCAACAGCTATAAAGGCTTTGGGATAAGCTTTTACCTTTTTGCCCTCTTTTATGACTCTTAAGTCCTTTGCTTTTAAAAAATAAAAAGAGCCTGCAAGTAGATATAGATCATTTTTTAAGATAACTTTTTTAAAGGAAAATCTTTTTTGGACTCTTTTTGCCTCTATTTCCCAACCTAAATTAGTTATTTTTGCCTTGTTTTTAAGGACTGGCCCTGCAACACCTAAAAGAACCCTTTCTGGAAAAATTTTACACTCAAAAACCTCTTCTTTTAAGTATTTTTCTATTATTTCTTCAAAGTGGTGAAATTCTTTATTTTTATAGACTTTTACTATTTGTGGTGATTTTTTTTTCTTAGGAATAATAAGAGCAAGCCTTGAATGGCTTGCTCCAATATCTCCTATAAGAGTGACTACTTTTTGCACAAATTTATTTTTTTGTCGGTACTTGAGGTGACTTTGGGCTCTCACTCTTTGTTTGAGTTTTGGAAGGTGATTTCCCTTTTACTTCATCATAATATTTATTAAAGAGATCAACTATTGTGGGTGATAGATCAATTCTTGGGGAGGCATAATAAATACCAGGTTGTGTCTTTTCCATAATTAGGTCAAATTTCTCTTTTTCTACATAAGATTTAATTATTGTTTCAAGCTCCTTAAAAATTGGATCTAATAACTTTCTTTCATATTCTTGCATTTCAAACTGTGCATCCTCTTGAAGCGTTCTTAACTCTCTGAGTTTTCTTTGATATTCTGCCTGTTTTTTTTCTCTCATTTCTTGAGACCAAAGAAAACTTTTTTTCTCTATTTCATCCTTTAATCCTTCTATTTCTTTTACTCGTTCATCGATTTTTGCCTGCAATTCCTCATACTTTTTTTGCAATTTTTCCATGACCTCTTGGCCATATTTAGAGGTATTTATAACCCTTTTAATGTCTATTACTCCTATTTTTAGAGAATCTCCAGTAGTTTGGGAATAGAGGTACCCTATGGGACCTAATAAAAGCAAAGAAAGGGTTAAAAGGACAATTCTGCCTAACATTTTATCTCCTCCTTTCTATTTAAATATTGCTATTTAATAACGAAGTCTACCCTTCTGTTTATAGCCCAACAAGATTCATCACTTTCTTTACACAAAGGTTTTTCTTCACCAAAACTTATAACATTAATTCGATTTTCATCAATCCCTAATTTTACTAATACTTTTTTTACCTCTAAAGCCCTCTTCATTCCAAGGGCAAAATTATATTCATTGGTTCCCCTTTCATCACAGTTTCCTTGAAGTTCAATTTTTAAATTCGGTTTTTCCATTAAATATCTTACATTAGCTTTAATTCTATCCCACATGTCCTCTCTGATGGAGAAATCATCGTAATCAAAAAAAATGGCATATAGCGGTGGAGTTGATCTACCATAAAGTTTCCAGTGTGCTCTATCTTCTTTCCCTGGAACTTCTTCTCTTTTTTCTTCAC
>JBKBMM010000174.1:0-1868 GCA_046295835.1 Caldimicrobium sp. | reverse complement strand
CCATATGGAAATTAAATAAACCTCTTCTTTTTTTGTTTTAATTTCTTCTAAAAGCCTGCTTAAAGCCTTTTCTGTTAAATAATCATCGGAATCAAGAAACATAATATAAGAGGCTGTTGCCTTAGAGAGGGCTGTATTTCTTGCTGCACTTACCCCTAAATTTTTTTCATGTCTATAGATTTTTAGATTGGGATGCCTTTCTTTCAAGAAAAGCAGATAGGACCAAGTCTCATCATTAGAGCCATCATCCACTACAATAACCTCAACTTTCTCAGAGGCTTTATCTTTAAAAATAGAATTTAAAGTTTCTTCTAATAAGGAAAGTCTATTGTAGGTGGGTATTAGAATAGATAAAAGATAATTGTTCATTTTAAAGTAAAGAGGGTTCTCCGCCTATTTCTTGAATTAATTTTTCAATTTCCGCTGGGGGTAGTTTAGTTACAGGTTTACCCTTCATAGCCTCACTAATTTTTTCTTCAATTACTGTCCCGTGGATATGGTCAGCACCCCAAAGGAGAGCAACTTGAGCAAATCCAATGCCAAGAAAAACCCAATAAGCTTTAATATGAGGAAGGTTATCTAAAACTATGCGAGAAATAGCTATGGTTCTTAAAATTTTTTGAGCTGAGGGCGAGCTTAAATGAGAAAGTGGGGTATTTTCAGGGATAAAGGGAAGAGGTACAAAGGCTTCAAAACCTCCAGTTTCTGCTTGAGCCTCCCTTAAAATTAAAAGATGCTTAATAATTTCTTCCTCTCTTTCAATATGCCCAAAAAGTAAAGTTGCATTAGTTTTAATTCCGAGACTATGGGCAGTTTTTGCAATCTCCAACCACCGTTTATAAGAGATTTTACCAGGATATAACTCCTTTCTAATTCTTTCTGAAAAAACCTCAGCTCCTCCACCAGGGATGGAATTAAGACCAGCTTCCTTAAGTTCCATTAACACCTCTTCTACCGGTTTTCCTGATATTTTACTTAAAAAATCTATTTCTACACAGGTGAAGGCACGAATTCTAACCTCAGGTTTAGCCTTCCTTATACTTTGAATTAGATTAATATAGTATTCATAAGGTATTTCCGGATTTAAACCACCTACAATATGAACCTCTCTTAAAGCATTTTCTCCCTCTAACTTTTGAAGAATTTCCTCTATACCAAGAACATATGAGCCTCTTTCACCTGGCTTTTTGTGATAACTACAAAACTTGCAATTTAAAATACAAACATTGGTATAATTTATATGTCTATTTATTGTATAAAAATATTTTTTCTGATGAAATTGCTCTTTAATTTGATGGGCAAGTTGAGCAAGTTCAAAAAGGTCAGCCCTTTGATAAAGCTCAAGAAACTCTCTTTCCCTTGCATTCATAAATCTTTATTTGATCACTATAGCCCTAAGCTTTTTTTTGTCAAGGATATTCTTTTGAAACAGCTCATTTATTAAGTTAAATGAAAAAATTAACAAAAAATTAATAAAGCGCCACTTATTTTTACAAAAAATTTAGAAAACATTAATAAAAGTTTTTTAGGGTTTTTATTATAATATTAAAAAAACAACAGTAGGGGGTGAATATATGAAAGGAAAAATTGGAAAAGTGAGGTGGTATTTAGGGGTGCCGCTTTTTTTATTAGGAAGTAGTGCTTTAGTTGGAGGTTTATATTCTCAGGTTGAGGCAAAGAAAGGAGCTGGTGCTTCGCCTACTGAGAGGGCTGATGTTCAAACCTGTTATGGATGTCATGCTGAGATAAAAGAGTTTCATGCTAAGGGGAAGCATAAAAATGTAAATTGTGGAGTCTGTCATGGAAACTTACAGAGTCACATGGGAAATCCCGTGGCTAATAAACCTTTAACCAGATTAGAGCATGCT
>JBKBMM010000173.1:0-1874 GCA_046295835.1 Caldimicrobium sp. | reverse complement strand
TAAGCTCATCTGTTTCTGAAAAAAGAGGGATGAGATTAACTCTTAAGAACTTTTTTAATTTTGGCTCAAAAAATTCCCTTGTATAAATACCCTTAAAGGGTGTTTCTTTTGTCCCTGGACAATAAGGGCAAAGAGTTTCCTCTCTCCCTGTACAACCTGTAAGAAAACAGGATTCTAAATCTGAACTGCAAAGAGGACAAAAGTTTGGAAGTTCCTTCATAGAATGAACTATTTCAAAACAGGCTTTACCAATAATCTCTTCAAGGTCTTTACCCAAAAAGGTACAAAAGGCTTCATTTGCCATTAAAATCTTATTTTCTTTACTTATAACAAAGGCAGGATATAAAGAGTCTTCCAAAATTTTTTTTAAATTAATGAGGAAATGCATTTTCTTTACAACACCTTTAATATTCTTCTTCTGTCCAGAATTCTCTTTTAAATCTAACTACTTTATTTCTTCCTCCTTCTTTTGCTTTATAAAGGGCAATATCAGCATATTTTATAGCTTCCCAAATAGCCGAGGTATCTATAGGGAATTCGGAAACTCCAATGGAAATAGTTCTTTTTATAACTCCTTTGGGAGTTTTAAAATCATAAAGTTCTACTGCCCTTCGTAATTTTTCTGCTACCTTTTCTGCCTCACCCTCTCTGATATCCACTAATAAAACCAAAAATTCTTCTCCACCAAATCTTATTACAAGATCTGATTTCCTTAAATTCCCACTCAATACCTGCGCTAACTCTTTCAGCACCACATCTCCTACATCATGGCCATATTTATCATTTATAGACTTAAAGAAATCAAGGTCGCACATTAATATACCAAGAACAGTTCCTCTTCGCAAAATCTGGGCAACTAAGTTATCTATAATACCCTCAAAAAACCTGCGATTATATAAATTAGTTAAGGGATCCTTATGAGTTTGTTCCTTTAAAGCCTCAGCATAGCGTTTTGATTCAATAACAGGTGAAGTCTCCTCTATAAATTTTTGCACTAAAATTAATTTTTCTTTAAATTTTTTTATAGACAAAGTTTCTTCTGTCATGGGGAGATGAATTTCAACTACTCCCAGGACCTTATTTCCAGAGATTATAGGAATACAATAGTGATGCGTTATATCCATATATTCATAAAGTTTACAGACATGTGGAGCTTCAAAGGAGGTCACAATCTTTCCTAATCTTTTTGCCCTACATTTATCTGCATTAAAAAGCTTTTCTGTATTTATATCTATTTCTTCATCACTTTTAAATACAGGTCTCATTATATTTTGAGAATTGGATACTTCATAAATTACAAAACTTCCAAAGGAAAGATTCTTGATGGCCTCTCCCAATCTCTCATATATGTCATCTACAGTCTCATCGTTTTCTATTAAATGTTTGTAAACCTGTAATTCTCTAAAGTTTTTTAATAATTGGTTTACCTTTTCTGCCACAACTCCTATTTCATCCTTAACATTGATCTTAATTAACTCTTCTGCTTCAATACTTTCCGGATTAAAAATAAGAGTATCTAAGGCTTTTCCTATTTGGTCTAAGGGCCTTTTCACAAAAAACCAAAAAATTAAAGCTCCCAAAAATAAAAAGAAAAACACTAAGATTATAAGCAAATAAACTTGTTCATATAAGAAACTCTGCGAAGTTGAAATACCTGCTCTTTTTAATATATTGACTGTTATTTGATAAAAATAAAAAGTTAAAACAAAATTAACCCCTACACATAGGCCTATTATAAAACCTACTTTCCAAAAAAGACTTCTATTTAAAAGGAGCTCAAGTCCTTTTAAAGCCCACCTCTTCATTTTCCCTCCCCTTAAATTCTGATTAACTAATTTTTTAAATATATCAAAAAATACTAAAAAGCAAATATA
>JBKBMM010000172.1:0-1889 GCA_046295835.1 Caldimicrobium sp. | reverse complement strand
CCTTATTTTTTATACTTTTCCCTTGGTACTAACACCTCTATTAATGTTTCTTGTCTTCACCTCTGCGGTGTTTAGTAAGTGGTGGTCTTTTATTTTTCTTTTAGCTATGAGAAACCTTGTCTATCCCATTATAAAAGTAAATAAAGTTATTGATAAATCTTTAAAAAGTTGTATTATAAGTAGATATCCACAAAGGGTAAGGTATTTAATAGGAGCAGTTAAGAGATAGGATGAATGAGTAGAGTTATCCAAGTTATTATAGTTTTGGTAATTTTATTTTTTGGAAATATTTGTGCTTTATCGGCTAAGGAGGCTTTAACTCTCAAAGAAGTAGTAGAAAAGGCTCTTAAAGTTAATCCTCAAATTATTGTTGCCCTTAGGCAAAAAGATGAGTTCTTTTTTCAAAAAAATATTATCCGGGCAGAATTTTTTCCAAAGCTTTATCTTTCTTATACCTTTCAGAGGTTAGATAGTGGAAAAAATCGTCCCACTACAGATGCCCATCTCTTTGGTCCTACTCTCAATTGGAATATCTTTTCAGGATTTTCTACTTATTACCTCTATAAAGAGGCCATATATTATCTTTTTTCCCAGGATGAAAATATTCGCCAAAGGATCTTAGAGATTGCCCTGGAAGTAATTAAGTCTTACATAGAGTACTTTAAGCAAAGGGCTCTATTAGAGGCAGCTTTAGCTGACCTTGATGACGCAAAATTAATCCTTAAACTTGCCCAAAAAAGATACGAGGTAGGTCTTTCTCCATATGCTGATGTTTTAGATGCAGAAGCAAGATTAAAGGAAGCTGAATTTAAGGTAACTAATTATAAATACACCGCTGAAATAGCTAAAGCTAAGTTGTTGCTTCTTATGAATGAGGATCTTAATAAAATTGAAAACTATGAGTTTTTACCTTTAGAAGAGAAAGAGATTGCCATTAAGCCTCTTTCTGAGCTAATAGATGAAGCCTTGAGAATAAGGCCAGAAATTGCCTTTAAAGAAAAGGAAATTTTGGCTCAGAAAGAGAAAATTAAAAGTGTGAGAGGGGAGTATTATCCTAATATAGACCTCTTTGCCAGTTATTATAAAAGCGATAGAAGTTTTTTCCCTGATAGAGATTATCAATTTTTGGCGGGAATTAAGATTAATTTTCCACTCTTTACAGGCTTTTCTACAGTATCCAAGCTGCAAAAAGAGAGGTCAACCTTAGAGAAAAAGGTTATGGAAAAGAGATCTATTGAATTAAGCATCCAGGAGGAAGTATTTACTTCTTATCAGCGTTTTCTTACTTCCAAAGAGAATCTTGTTGCCGCTCAAGCTATGTTAGATAAACTAAAAGAGGATTATAGAATTATTCAAAAAAAATATGAAAATGGTCTTGCCAGCATGGTTGACCTGACAACTATTATGGCAAGGCTTTCTCAAGCAAGGTCTCAATTAACCTTAGCAAAATATGACATTTTCTATAATTTTTATCAACTTAAAAAGTCAGTAGGGGAAATTCCAGGCCTATGAGATTTTTTAAGCTCTTTTTTTTGATATTTTTTTTAGTGGTTTTTGCTTTAAGTAGTTGCAAAGGTTTGAAAGGCAAGAAGGATAAAGAGGTTTATCCTAAAAAAACAGTTTCTGTACAAAGGGGAGAGATTTATTTAGAAGTTTCAGCCACAGGTGCGGTAAAACCTCAAGTTGGGGCTCAGGTAAAGGTAGGGGCAAGAATTTCAGGAAGAGTAGAAAAACTATTTGTAAAACAAGGTGACTTTGTAAAAGCTAATCAGCTAATTGCTATTATTGAGCATGAAGATATAAAGAGACAAGTTGAGCGCTTCTCCGCAGAGTATAAGCAAGCTTTGGCACAGCTTGAAAAAGTGAAATTGACATATCCGGAGAAGATA
>JBKBMM010000171.1:0-1902 GCA_046295835.1 Caldimicrobium sp. | reverse complement strand
GTAAAAATATTCTACCTTCCTTTTGATATTAAATTTTGTCTAAAAAATTTTCTCAAAGGCACTAAAGCCAAAGCCCTTTTCCTTACTGAAACAGAGCTTTGGCCAAACCTTATCTTAACTACCTCTTCACAAATTCCCATAGCCTTAATAAATGGACGATTGAGTGAAAAATCCTTTAAAAGATATAAAGGGATAAAGTTTTTTATTAAACCCCTTTTAAAAAGATTTGAGTTTCTCGCTGTGCAGGAAGAAAATTACGCCAAATATTTTAATCAATTAGGTGTAGAAAGAGAGAAAATAAAAGTAGTGGGTAACTTAAAATTTGATATCTTTTTAAAAGAAATTGACTTTCCCGAACTGAATAATCTTCCAAAACCTATTATTCTTGCCGGAAGCACTCATTCGCAAGAAGAGGAACTTATTCTGAAGGCCTTTCTTGAAGTATTTTCCCAGGGCACACTAATTATTGTACCAAGACATCCAGAAAGATTTGATAAGGTTGAAAAAGTTATTTTGTCAAGGCTAAAGGAAAATACCCTTTTTATTAGATATTCAAGTATTAAAGACACTTTTCCTGAATTTAAATCCAAAAGAGTGATACTACTTTTTGATGAGATGGGTAAGTTGGCTTCCTTATATAGAATTTGTGATTTTGCCATTATTGGAGGTAGTTTTGTGCCCCATGGAGGTCAAAACCCTTTAGAAGCTATTTATTGGAAAAAACCAGTTATTGTAGGACCTTATATGGAGAATTTTCCTTTTGTGGAAGAGTTTATTAAAAAGAAGGGGCTCTTGCAAGTAAATCCAGAAAATTTAGAAAGGATACTCAAAGAGCTGATAAAAAATCCTCATATAGCAAAGGAAATTGCAGAAAGAGGTTACGAAATTTTCCTTAAAAAGAGAGGAGCCTTAGAAAAAACTTTGGAACTAATTAGAAACTTAATTTAAAATTAAAATTTTTACTATTTTCCTTTTTTGGGCTTTTTAGGCAGATACTCTAATCTTGGATTAAAAATAGCTGAAAAGATATTTTTTTTAATCACAGGGTCTTGAGAAAAAATATGTTCCTTTAAAAAGGTGTTCCAAAAACTTCTCTTCGTTTCCTTAGAAAAAGGACAGGGATTTTCTAAAATTTCCCATTTTTCTTTTGCCACATATCGTGAAATCATCTCTTTTTCTACAAAGTAAAGAGGCCTAATTATATAGAGGGTACCTTTAAACATTTCTTGCTTAGGTAAAATAGTTGAAAGCTCGCCATTATAAAAGAGATTCATAAAAAAGGTGGTTATAACATCATCTTTATGATGTCCAAAGGCAATTTTATGAATCTTTAAATCCCGGGCTAAATTAAAAATATATTTTCTTCTATTCCAGGAACAAACAAAACAAGGAGCAGCCTTGCCAGTATCATAGGCTTCTATGGCAAGAGTTCCAGCTGAAATTCTATCATAAAGGAACCTTATACCTCTTTGTTCACAAAATCTTTTTAAGTCTTTTACCTTTTCAGCATATTCTTTTTCCTCTTTGGGGAAGCCCATATCTAAATGAAGGGCATAAAGGTCCAAATTTTTGTGATAATAGTAGTACCATTGTGAGAGAAAATGAGCTAACACTAAACTATCCTCACCTCCTGACAAGGCAATTAATACCCTATCCCCCTCCTCTAATAAATCATAACCAAAAATAGCCTTTCCTATTAGTTTTTTTATTCTTTGAGCCAAATTCATAGAACATCCTTCTTGGGCAATTCATGAATTGCCCCTAAACAAAATTTTCTATAATTTATAGGAGCACACACCCTCCCTACCATAGAAATTTCATATTTATCTTTGCTTCTGCCAAAGATAGATAACTCGCAAAAAGGTAAATTCGTGCCCGCCTTTGTAAATTTTAAAATTTTAA
>JBKBMM010000170.1:0-1913 GCA_046295835.1 Caldimicrobium sp. | reverse complement strand
AGATTTTTTTCATCCATACCTTGTTGAATAACGGCCCAATAATTATCTTTGGTAAAAATAAAGAGATGAAAATATAGAGTAAAACCATCTTGAAGTACGCAATTATCAATCTTAGCAATTAGTCTGCTTAAACAAATTAATCGAGAGACTTCATTTTCAAGAGAGGCTGATTCTCCCCAAAAAACAATCTCTTGAGGGGTTTGCAGGGCTGTCTTTCCTTTTCCGCCACAAATAAAAAGCCCAAGGTCTTTAAAGTAAGGTTCCAAGGCTTTTTTTATAGCTCCTCCTACTGTAGTAGTAAGCCCTGATGAGTGCCAATCAAAGCCAAGTAAGCAACCAAAGGCTTGAAACCAAAAGGGATCAGATAATCTATTAAGAAGTTCTCTTCTTCCAAACTCTTTGTAGACTAATAACAAAATAGCCCTACTTAAACGCACCATCTTTTCAAAAAGCCAGGGAGGGCATTTCCCACCGTGTAAAGGTAAATCTACTACATATCTTTTAAACATTCTTTTCTTCCCAAGCCTTTTTAATTTCTTGGAGAATAATTAAACAAGTTTCTTCAGGGGAGGCTGAATTTTTAATTGGTCTTCCTACAACTATAAGATCTGCTCCTGCTTTAACAGCTTCGTAAGGTGTTGCAGTTCTAACTTGATCATCACCACTGCTTTCTTCTAATCTTATTCCAGGAACTACTGTTAAAAGATGGGGAAAGGAATTTTTGATTAATCCCACCTCTTTAGCAGAGCATACAATCCCATCACAACCAACTAAATTAGCAAGAAAAGTTAACTTATAGACTAAATCCTCAGTTTTATAAAGAAGTTCTCCATTAAAACCAAGTTCAAGTAAATCTGCTTTATCCAGAGAGGTCAAAAGTGTGACACCAAGAATTTTTAGTCCTCCCTTGGCGGCCTTTAGAGCTTCATCTAAAGTTCTTCTTCCTGCAAGTATATGGACGGTTAGGTAATCAACTCCATAATTACTGGCAGCTCTTACAGCTCCACTCACTGTATTAGGAATATCAAAAAGTTTAAGGTCCAAAAATATTTTGGAAGCCCCTTTTTTCTTTATCTCTTCTATTACCTTTGGACCCTCTTTAACAAAAAGTTCTAATCCCACTTTAAAAATACCCACGAAAGGTTTAAGCCTTTCGACCCAAAAAAGTGCTTCTTCTAAATTATTAAAATCAAGAGGAAAAACAAGACTATCTTGGGGATTCCTCATCACTTAACTCCTTAATACTGTCCAAAAATTCTTCCACATCTTTAAAATCCTTATACACGGAGGCAAATCTTATATAGGCTACTTTATCCCATCTTTTTAATGCTTCCATAACCTTTTCACCTATGTAACTTGCTGGTATTTCCTTTTCTCCTCTTTGAATTAGATCAAGTTCCAATTCATTAATAAACTCTTTGATGGTATTTTCACTAATGGGCCTTTTATGACAGGCTTTGTGAATCCCAGAAATCAATTTCTCACGACTATATGGTTCTCTTCTTCCATCTTTTTTTACAATCATTATATCTAATTCTAATTTCTCATAGGTAGTAAATCTATAGCCACATTCCGAACACTCTCTTCTCCTTCTTATAGAAAACCCGTCTTCAATAACTCGGGAATCTATAACTCTTGTCTCAGGTTTTTTACATTTAGGACATTTCATCTTATCTTTATTATGCCTCAATTTCAGAAAAAAACCAAGTGAAGCCTTCCAAAATATTCAAAAAATTTTATATTTAACCATATGGACTTAGAAAAATCTCTAACTAAAACATCTCTCTTTAAAGAAAAGCTATATTACACCGTTAAAGAAATTTCTCAAAATATTAAATCCCTTTTAGAGGAAAACTTTGTTTATTTATGGATTGAGGGAGAAATTTCAAATTTAAGATACACCCAAAATGGGC
>JBKBMM010000169.1:0-1918 GCA_046295835.1 Caldimicrobium sp. | reverse complement strand
GAAGAAAATAAACTCTTTAAAAAAATAAGAGAAGAAGGGGTTAAAAGGGAACTTCCCTTTATAGTGTGGACCTTAAAATACCTGGCAGAAGGAAAAGTTGCCTTTGACTCCCCAGATCTACCCTTAGATCTAACCCCAGAGGTTGAAAGGTACTTAATAAAGAGTAAATTTGAATAAAAGGTCTTCTAAAGGAGGCTTTTATGAAAAAGTATTTTGCCCTTCTTTGCCTAATAACTCCTTTATTAGGAGGATGTGTAGCCTCAAGTGATGAGTTTAATACCTTTAAAATAAAACTTTTAAATTTAGAAACCCTGACCCAGCAACAAGAGGTACAACTTTCTGCCTTGGAGAAGCGAATAAATGAGGTAGAAAAGAGGTTAGATGAAGTAGAAAAAAAGGTTAGCCAAGAAATTGCCCAGAAATTTTTGCAATCTCAAAGTAAAATTTTAGCTGATATAGAAGAAACACGAAAAGAAGTGGCAACACTTCAAGGGAAAATAGATGAAATGACCTTTCAACAAGAAGGAGAAAGAAAAAGTCAGATCAAAACTATAGAAGATTTAAAAGCTCGTATAGAGGCTTTGGAATTAAGAATAAAGGAGTTAGAAAAAGCAAATACCGAGAAATCCTCAAATCAAACCTCTCAAGAACAAACACAAACTCCCTCCCAAATGGAAAAACCTACTCCTTTAAAAGAGCAAGAAACTCAAAAAACTGAGAATACAACTATATCTTCATTTTCAAAAGAAACTTTGTCAGAAGAAGATCTTTATCAAAGGGCTTACTCTTTATATAGTAAAGGAGACTTAAAGGGAGCAAGAAGTTTGTGGGAACTCTATTTAACACGCTTTCCTAAGGGTAAATGGGTAGGACAGACCTATTTTTATATAGGAGAAACCTATTTTCGAGAAAAGGATTATGAATCTGCAATACTTTCCTATCAAAAACTTATTGAAATGCCAGGACCAAATCCACTTAAGCCAAAGGCTATGTTAAGACAAGCGGATGCCTTTCTTGCCTTGAAAGATAAAAGGGCAGCACAAGTGCTTTACAAAAAGATCATACAAACATATCCTGCTTCTCCTGAGGCAAAAGAAGCAGAAAAAAAATTAAAAGGTATGAGATAAAAAGTTTATACTGTTTGAGGTATTTCTTCCTCTATCTTTAACAACCCTGCTCTATAGGGATTAATAGTTACAACGGGTATAGGTGAATTTTTAACCACTCCCTCTGCTACGCTTCCAAAAAGAATCCTATCAAGACCTTTTCTACCATGAGTTCCCATCACAATTAAATCTGCCCCTTTTTCTTTACCAATTTTAATTAAGGTTTCAACAATATCACCCTTCTCTATAATAGATTCTGCCTCAGGAAAATCAGAAAAGTGCTCTTTCATAAACTCATCCATGGATTTTCTTGCACCTTCAAGCAAGGTGTTTTCTAAATCAGTATGGGCCTGTACATTTACATAAATTCCCTCATAGGCAGCTAAATCCTCTAACACATAGGCAACAATAATTTTGGCCTTAAGTTGTCTTGCAAAATCTTTAGCCCATTTAACTACTACAGGAGCTACCTCTGAAAAATCAACGGGAACTAAAATTTTTTTAATCTCACTCATAGCACCCTCCTTTTTCATTTTTTATTACAAATTATGCATAATTTTAAGCCGACAGTCAAGATGAATTTTTCTTTCATTATGATTAGAGATAAAAAGCCTTAAATGCCCTTACTTTGAAATATAAGGTTTTATAACTTTTAACATAGCCTTAATTTTGGTTTAATATTATTTTAACATTGTTATTATATAATTGAGATAAAATGCACATGAAAAATTTTATATAAAGGCAATTTACGAGTTAACGGCAAAAAAGGCTGTAAGGATATTTCATAAATGCCCCCTTTAAGCAGTCTTAAG
>JBKBMM010000168.1:0-1924 GCA_046295835.1 Caldimicrobium sp. | reverse complement strand
AGCTCCTGAAAAATAAATGGCCTCAAAATCTGCAATAAAGGCATTAGTTTGCACTAAGACTTCATCACCCTTCCCTATACCTAAGGCTAAGAGCGCCATAATAAGAGCTGAAGTTCCACAACTACATCCATAAGCAAATTTAACCCCTAAATAATCCGCCCAAGCTCTTTCAAAACTTTGCAAGTAAGGACCATTTAAAATCTTCATAGATTTAAAAATTTCCCTCAACCCCAGAAAAATTTCATCTTGAATCTCAATCATATCTCTTCTCAAATCAAGAAGTGGAATATTCATTCTCTTTCTCCTTTTCCCAATTTACAAAATCTTGGTATAAAGGGAAATTGAACTACCTTTCCCCTTTCAGCTGCTTCATAAAGTCCTACAATTAATTCAAGAGAAGGAATGGCCTCTCCTCCAACTACCAGAAAATCAGCCTTTTTCCCGGTGCTAAAAAAGTCTATAGCTGCTTTTAGATAAGTAAAATGGGAATATCCCAAAGGATGGGAAGGATTACTTTTATACTCCCCTACTAAAGTTGAGGAATCTTCTACACCATCCAGTGCTAAATAGTCTAAAGTATTCATAGCAAAGCCACCTAAAATAGCAGATCCTCTCTCCCCCAAAAGTACCACTTCTGCTTTTATGTCCTTTGGTCTTGCGCAGGTTGTTGCTTCAATTGTACCAAGAGCTCCAGATTTAAATTTTATAGTCCCCACTAAAAGATCTTCAGCCTCAATTTTTACCAAATAAGTTCCCATTTTAGCAAAGACACTTTCTATTTCTCCCCCTAAATAAGTTATAATATCTGCAAAATGACAACCCTGTTGGGCTAAAGCACCACCATCCTGAGCCCAAGTACCTCTCCAGGCAGCACTATCATAATAGGATTGTTTTCTACTCCAATAAAATTTTACGGAAAGTAAAACCAGTTTGCCAAAATAATTCTTTATCAAGAGTTCTTTTAGCTTTATAACCGGTAGATTTGCTCTATTCTGAAAAATAGTCACAAGCTTTAGATTATATCTTTCTGCAAGATCAACTAAATTATAGGCTTCTTTTAAAGTCAAAGCCAGTGGTTTTTCCACCAATAGAGATTTTTTATATTTTTTAAGAATCAAGGCTCCAATTTTACCATGCATACCCGAAGGTAAAGCTAAATCAACTACATCAAGAGGCTCTTTTTTTAGCATTTCTTCAAAATCACTATAAGGCTTTGCTGAAAGCTCCGTAGCAAAAAGTTTTGCCCGCTCTAAATTTACATCAGCTACTGCAACTACTTGTACTTGCTCTTGAAGACTTTTAAAAATTTTTAAATGTCTTTCAGCGGCTTTTCCACAACCAATAAGACCTAATTTAAGCATAAACCTTAAAATATACCTAAATTTCTACTTGTAAAGACCTTTAAATAATTTAAAATTCTAAAATTAGATGTATAGCACCCCAAAAAAATACCTCTCTTATATATTCTATATAGTAGTATTAATAGTTATTCTATTTCTTTTTCTTTCTTATTTCTTACCCCTTCTTTCTTATCAAGAAGCAAGAAGGGCTGTTATTATTCAAGAAAGTTTTCTAAATCAATCACTTCTTCCCACTTATAATGGTATACCCTATTTTACCAAACCACCACTGCACATTTGGATTTCCCTTCCTTTTTATGGTCTGGGTATCCTTTTTAAAAATGAATTGTTTGGTATGCGCCTTCTCTCTATTCTCAGTTACATTTTTATAGCCTATGTAATCTACCTTATTCATAAAAAGGAGAGGGAAAAAACCCTCTTATCCCTTTTAATTTTATTTAGTTCCTTTCGTTTTCTTTCTTTTATCTATCGCCTTGACATTGAACCTTTATTTATCCTTTTCAATTTAACAAGTTTTTATTATTTACTAAAATATATAGAAAATCCTTCTACTTTAAGGGCTC
>JBKBMM010000167.1:0-1932 GCA_046295835.1 Caldimicrobium sp. | reverse complement strand
GACTAATTAAATAAATATAGGAGGTGAGGGTTATGTGGAGAGGATTCATTTGGGGATTAATGTTTATGGTATTATTTACTGCTAATTTATTTGCAGCACACCCTTTAATTACGGATGATTCAGGTACACAGGGCAAGGGTAAATTTCAACTGGAGATTACAAGTGAATTTACTTACGATAAAGAGAAAGTTTACAGTGATGAAAAGGAAAGTAAAGTCATCATCAAAGAACATGGAAAAGAAATTGCTACAGTTCTTACCTATGGAGTTACGGAGTATGTTGATGTTATTTTGAATATGCCCTATCAGTGGAAAAAAGTAAAGGAAGAAGGAAAGGTTGTTTCTGATGTTAGAGGAATTTCAGATATCTCTTTGGAGCTAAAGTGGAGGGTATTTGATTGGAAGGGATGGAATTTTGCAATTAAGCCAGGTCTTCTATTTCCAACGGGTAACGAAAAAAAAGGACTTGGAAATGGTAGAGTTAGTTATAGTTCAATCTTTATTGTAACAAAGGAGATAAATCCTTGGGCTTTTCATTTCAATTTAGGCTACACTCATAACAATTACAAATTAAAGCAGGATAGAGAGGAAAAGAGAAAGGGGATTTGGCACATATCTGCTGCTGGAGAAGTAGAAGTAATTAAAAATTTGAAATTAGTTGGTGATATTGGAGTAGAGCGCAATCCTGAGAAAAAGTCAAAAACACATCCAGCGTATATCTTAGGAGGTTTAATTTATTCAATATCTGAAAATTTAGATTTAGATTTAGGTATTAAGGGTGGTTTAAACAAACCAGAAGTAGATTTTAGCTTCCTTGCTGGGTTAACTTGGCGTTTTTAATATTAGGACTTTTAATATTAGGACTTTTGGAGTATATGACCCCTTTAATATTATTAAGAGAAGGTGAAAAAGCTGAGATTGCAGGGCTAACTATAAATTTATAGTTGAAAATTGACTATGCCTTTTGTAAGAAATATGGTAATCAGATATGTCTTTTAAAAGATTTAGGTCTTTGTGTAGGCAAGGTTATTGAAGTCTTGAAAAAGGGACAGATATCTCTTCATGTAAAGGTTGATGATATTGTAATAGCCATCGATAGGGGTTTAGCAATGAAAATTTTAGTTAGGTAGTTATAAAAAAAGAAATGTGATATTTCGGAAATTAGATCTTTTGTTTTTACTTAAAACCGACATTAAATAATGACTAGCTTAAATAAAATTTAAATTCCTCTTGACAAGCGTTATTTCCTATGATATATATCGATAAAAAAATTTATTAAGGAGGGGTTGCTATGCGGGACTTGCTAAAGTTAATAGGTTTAAAAAATTTTTCTATTGTTGTAAGGTCTTTAGTTTTGTGTATATGTCTATTATTGAGTTTTTATAAGGGGATTGAGGTGGTTTTTGCGCAAGAGAGGATTTTAGTTTTTGCAGGGGCTGCGAGCAAGCCACCAACAGAGGAAGCGGCAAAGGCATTTGAGAAGAAAACAGGTATAAAGGTAGATCTTGTTTTTGGAGGCTCAGGATATGTTTTATCCCAGATGATCCTCAGCAAGAAAGGTGATATTTATTTTCCGGGTTCTTCGGATTACATGGAACTGGCTAAGAAAAAGGGTGTTGTATTTCCAGAGACAGAAAGATATGTGGTCTATCTTGTACCTGCTATTAATGTCCAGAAAGGAAACCCAAAGAATATAAAATCTTTGAAAGACCTTACCAGACCCGGACTTAAGGTTGCTATTGCCAATCCAGAAGGGGTTTGTGTGGGAGCTTATGCGGTTGAGATAATAGAAAAAAATTTCAGTCCCGAAGAGAAGGCTCAATTCAGAAAGAACCTGATAAACTACACAGAAAGCTGCGAAAAGACAGCTACAGCGATTTCTTTAAGGGCTGCAGATGCGGTGATTGGCTGGAGGGTCTTTCAGTACTGGGAT
>JBKBMM010000166.1:0-1945 GCA_046295835.1 Caldimicrobium sp. | reverse complement strand
AAAGGTAGTTTTAAAAGTTGAGGGGATGACTTGTGTTAATTGTGCCAAAGCTATAGAGATTTCTTTGCAAAGATTAAAAGGGATCAAAAAAGTTAAAGTTTCCTTTGAGATTGGAAGGTGTTATGTGGAGTATAATCCAGAACTTTTGAGTCTGGATGAAATTGTAAAAGTTGTAGAAGGTCTTGGTTATAAAATTGTTTCTCATACCAAAAAAAGAGGTTATGAGAGAGAAATTTTAGTCTTTTCTTTTTTGTCAAGTGTATTCATTATGCTCCTTATGTTTTGGAAAGATCCGAAAAGCCTTTTATTACAGGGTTTCTTGAGTTTATTTGTTCAGATACTTGGTGGATATAAATTTTATCAAGGGGCCTATGCAGGGATAAAAACTCGTATAGGGAATATGGATGTTTTAGTTGCCTTAGGCACCACTTCTGCTTTTCTATATAGCCTTCTTTCTGCTTTTAAGATTTTACCTGGTGAACCTTTTTTTGAGACAAATGCCTTTCTTATCTCCTTTGTAAGGCTTGGAAAATATATTGAGGAGAAAACTAAGACCAAAGCCTTGCACTTGTTAAAGGAGCTTTTTGCCCTTCAGACTTCAAAGGTTAGAATTTTTACTCAAGAAGGCGAAAAGGAAGTATCTATAGAGGATGTCTTACCAGGAGACATAATCCTTTTAAAGCCAGGAGATTTGATTCCCTTAGATAGCGAGGTATTAGAGGGGAAATTAGAAGTAGATGAATCATTAGTGACAGGTGAGAGTGTACCAGTTTTGAAAAAAGAAGGAGATGACTTAATTTCTGGAAGTATAGTTGTAAATGGTTTTGCTAAGGCAAAGATTAAAGCCCTTTTAGAAAAAAGTTATGTATCTATGCTCTTAAAAATGGTTGAAGAGGCTTTAACGCATAAACCTCCTATTCAGAGGATTGTAGACAGAGTTTCCCATTATTTTGTACAAGTTATTGTAGCTTTGTCTATTCTTGTATTTATTATTTGGTTTTACAATTCAAGCGATTTCCAACTTAGTTTTAATTTTTCTCTTGCCCTTCTTGTGATTTCCTGTCCCTGTGCTTTAGGGATTGCTGTACCTTTAGTTATTTCTGTGGGTTTAGTAAGGTCTTATAAAAGAGGGATATTAGTAAAGGATCCTGCAGTTTTTGAAAAAGCTCATCTTATAAAGGTTTTAATTCTTGATAAAACGGGCACACTAACTAAAGGACAACCTGTAATTTTAGAGTATCAAGAATACGAAAAAGAGGCTCTCTCAATTGCCTATGGTCTTGCACAAACTTCAAGGCATCCTTACTCAAAGGCTATTGTAGAATTTGTTAAAAGAAAAGGAATTAACCCCTATGAGTTTAAAAATTGTAAAGAGGTTCCAGGAGAAGGTATCTATTGTGAAGATTACTTTTTAGGGAAAGCTACTAATTCAAAGGCTGTTCTTCTTAAAAAGGGAAATAAACTTTTAGCAGAATTTTTTGCAGAAGATGAAATAAGAGAAGAGGCAAAAGAGGTGCTTTCCTATTTGCAAGATAAAGGTATAGAAATTGTGCTTGCAACAGGAGATAACTTAAAAAGGGCTCAAATTGTTGCTGAAACTTTGGGAATTAAAAATTTTTATGCTGAGGTTAAGCCAGAAAAAAAACTTAAAATAGTTGAGGAGTTTCAAGAGAAGGGCTATAAGGTGGCAATGGTAGGGGATGGAATAAATGATGCTCCAGCACTGGCAAGAGCAGATCTTTCTTTTGTTATGGCAGAAGGCACAGATCTATCAAAAAGAGTAGGAGAAGTGGTTTTACTCTCTGGGTTAAAAGGACTCAAAGCTTTTTTTGAAATTTCTTTTTTGCTTAAAAAGAGAATTACTCAAAATCTCTTTTGGGCCTTTTTATATAATCTATTAGGTATTCCTATTGCAGGAGGTATATTTTATAATTATGGTATTATA
>JBKBMM010000165.1:0-1946 GCA_046295835.1 Caldimicrobium sp. | reverse complement strand
TTGTAAGGAAGAGGCTGGACAAACAGTCTTTCATGTACATTTTCATATTTTAGCAGGAAGGCCTATGGATTGGCCTCCAGGATAAAATATCCTAAACCAGCACAGATTTTACAATAACTCTTACCATCCCTATTTATTTCTCTTCCATCTCTTATTACTATCCCGCATTTGCTACATACAACCTTTTTTCTTGGTTTTCCAGGAAGGTCATACTCATTATAAAGTACTTTAATTTTTTTTATATCAAAAAGCTCTTCTAAGGGCATAATTTTGTAAGCCAAAAGTTCTCTTGCTGCTTGATTTTCTACTTGGGGATAGTAAAATTTTGCCCTCTCCTTTGCCTCTTCTTTGGCTAAAATCCTATAAGCAAGGTCCTTTTCTAAATGTAGAAAAGTTGCTGCCATAATTCCATAATCCAAAAATTTCATAGTTCTTTTTCCAAGACTTGCACCAGTTACAGTTTGAATAGCATCAGTTGCGCACCTGTCTATTTCCACAAAGACTAAAAATTTTTTTCTATCCTCTCCGTAGGGATCTTTTATTCCTATTAGTTCTAAACCAAGGAGAGCAAGCCTTGCCCCAAGAACCTGGCCAGCACAAAGATGGCCATGCCTTTCTTTACAAATTTCTAAAAGTTCTTCAAAGGATAGACTAAAGGGATTGAAATATGCCATGGATTTTTACCCCCTATGAAATTCCTATGAAATTTTAGCACCTGGAGCAGCTTCTCTTTCTGGAACAATTAGCGTTAGCCCTTTATCATCATGGGCGGCAAGAAGCATTCCTTCTGATAAAACCCCTCTTATTTTTGCTGGCTTAAGATTTAAAACCAAAACTACTTCTTTACCAATAAGTTCCTCAGGCTTGTAATATTGAGCTATTCCAGAGACAATTTGTCTTTTCTCTGGACAGAGTACCTCAAGCCTAAGGAGCTTATCAGTACCCTCAACCCTTTCAGCATACACTACTTTTCCCACTCTAAAATCCCATTTCCTAAACTCCTCAATGGAAAATAATTCTTGAGTTTTTTCCATTCTTCTTTCCTCCTGAGATTCCTTTTCTATATCCCTTTCAGTCTTTTCAATTCTTGGAAATAAGGGTTCACCTTTGCTAATTAGGGCCCCTTCCTTAGGATAATTCCAATCTAAAGCCCTTACAAAATTCACATCAGAAAGAGGTATGGAAAGGAAACTAAGCACCTTTTCAGATGTTTCAGGCATAACTGGATAAAGGGCAATAGCAAAGGTCTTTAGTGCAGAGAGAAGATTTTTTAAAATTGTTCCTGCCTTTTCCTTATTTCCTTCCTTTATAGCTTTCCAAGGCGCCCTGTGATCTATATAGGTATTAGAGAACCGTATCGCCTGCCAAATCTCTTCCAAAGCTAAATGAAATTGAAACCTTTCAAAAAGATCTAAATATTTTTTAAAGGAGCTTTCTATTCTCTCACGGTAAATTAGGTCTTCTTTTTCCAAGACCCCACAGGGAGGAACTTTTCCTGCAAAATGTTTTTCTATTAGACTTAGAGTCCTGAAAAGAAGATTTCCGTAGTCATTAGCTAAATCTGCGTTATAGCGAGTAATAAAATTTTCTAAACTAAATTCAGCATCATATCCAAAGGCCATTTCTCTTAAAAGATAATAGCGGAGGGCATCTCTTCCATAAACTTTAGATATTTCCACAGGGTCAACTACATTCCCTAAGGATTTAGACATTTTTAGCTTATGCATAAGCCAATAGCCATGCACATAAAGTTTTTTATACATAGGTAAATCCATAGCTTTGAGCATAATGGGCCAATAAATTGCATGAGGCTTAAGAATATCCTTAGCAATTATGTGATAAGCCTTTTCCCAATAATGCTCCCAATTAGGATTATCTGGATAACCTATTCCTGAAAGGTAATTAATTAAAGCGTCAAACCACACATAGGTAACAAAATCTTTGTC
>JBKBMM010000164.1:0-1971 GCA_046295835.1 Caldimicrobium sp. | reverse complement strand
ATGAGATAGAGCAGTATTCTTAGGCTGAAAGGTCCAGGGAATAAAGGCTGTAAAACCTCCAGTTCTATCCTGAAGAGCTCTAATTTTAAAGAGATGTTCAAGAATTTCTTCTTCCGTCTCAATATGACCAAACATCATAGTAGCTGTGGTTTTAAGGCCAAGGAGATGAGCCCTCTCCATTACATAAAGCCATTCTTCGCTTGTAGCTTTGTTAGGTGAAATAATCTTTCTTACCCTGTCTACTAAAATCTCTGCTCCACCACCTGGGATCGAATCAAGCCCTGCATCAATAAGTCTTTTTAAGACCTCGTCAACAGTAAGTTTTGAAATCTTACTCAAAAAGATTATTTCTGGCGGAGAAAGGCCATGTAAATGTATCTGTGGGAATTTACTTTTAATGAACCTAAAGAGCTCTTCATAATATTCTAAAGTAAGCCCTGGATGTAAGCCTCCCTGAAGAAGAATTTGATACCCACCTAAGGCAATGGTTTCTTCAATTTTTTTGGCTATTTCTTCAAAGGAAAGTACATAAGCCTCTGGTGAATTGGGAGCTCTGAAGTAAGCACAAAATTTACAGCCTGAAATACAAATGTTAGTATAATTGATGTTTCTATCAACCACATAGGTGACAATCCTTTCAGGGTGAAGTTTATATCGCATAAAGCGCGCTAATTTTCCAAGAAGTGGAAGAGGTACCTTAAATAACTGTAATGAGGTCTCTCTATCTAAAGGAAGATTATTTTCTAACATACTTTGTATCTTTTCTACAAATTTGATTATTTCTCTATCCCACATCTTGCTTTAACTCCCTTGCCAAAATAATGTTTTAGAGATTTCATTTCAGTAACCAAATCTGCTACTTCAATTAAGGCTTGAGGAGCACCTCTTCCTGTGATAACAATTTCTACTCCCTTAGGCTTTTCCTTTAAAAGGTTTAGAAATGTTTCTAATTTAATTATATTCCAATTTAGAGCATACACAAATTCATCTAAAACATACACATCATAAGCCCTTTCTCTAAGCAAATTTTCAAAGAAGTAATATCCCTTTAAGATTTCTTCTTTTAGTCTTAAAGAGGGTTTTCCTCTTACAAAGCTCTTTGTATGAAAGTTGGCATGAAAAAGCTGGGGAGCAAAGGTTTTAAGTATTTTTACTTCAGAAGAAGTTTCAGGTTTAAAGAATTGTAAAAAGGCAACCTTTAGACCAGCGCCAAGTGCTCTTATAGCTAAACCCACTGCAGCTGTAGTTTTGCCCTTTCCATCACCTGTATAAACCTGAATATAACCTACTTTTAACATGCTTTATTAAGTTTACCATATTCTTGTTTTTTTACCTCTTTGTATTAAAGTAAATAGTCAAAACCTCTTTTGAGGAAACTCTATGAATGATAAAGAAAAAGAGAAGGATAGTATCCTTACCATAAAGGATTGGATTGAGAGTTTTTGGGATTTTCAAGAAGAGGACTTAAAGCTCTTTATGAAAGACTTTAGAGAAAAATTTAAAGATCCAAAAGCCTTTATCTCAGAAATAAAAAATAGAATTCAAACGCGTAAGGCCTTCTATAAAATTTTTAAACACCTCTCTATAAAGGATATTCCCGCAGAAGAGCTTCCCTTTATAGAGAGAAAATTAGAAGAAATTTTAGCAAGAGAGGCCTTTATTACCGAAAATATGGAGAAAATCTTAGAAATTTTTTCCTCTCTATTTTCTGAGGAGTGTTTAGAAGACCTTAAAGAAAAAACTATTTATATTACAGAAGATAGAATTATCTTTCATTGAGGGATGGGCTCATCAGTGCTTCAGAGAGCTTTGGAAATATTAAGTATTGAAAAGGAAGGTTTAGAATATTTAATTAATAATTTAGATGAGGCCTTTGTTGAGGCTGTAGAGCTCATTTTAAAAAGCTCAGGAAGGGTTATTGTAACAGGACTTGGGAAAAGTGGAATTATTGGAAGAAAAATTTCAGCAACT
>JBKBMM010000163.1:0-2009 GCA_046295835.1 Caldimicrobium sp. | reverse complement strand
TGCAAAACCTTTATTTTTCTTAATTTCATTTCTTTTATTCCTTCTCTTAGACCTTTTAGCTCTTCTTCCATCTCCTTTAAATTACTCTCTATCTTTTCCTTTTCTGAAAGGAGTTTTTTAAGTACTTCCTCTTGTTTTGAAGAAAATCTTCCTTCTTTTTTTAATTTATAAGCCAATTCTATTCCCATAGTTATTTTTTTTAAAATCTCATCATAAGTTTGTATTTTACCAATTAGGTTTTGATATGTGTTTATTAATTCTTTTCTAAAGCCTCCCTTAATTTCACTCTTAGTTTGAGCAATGTGTCCCAATATCTTGGCTTCTATATCTCCCTCAGCACAAACTTCTCCACCGTAAATTACTCCCTTCCCCTCAGTTGCAATTATATTCCCTTTAACATAAGTTTTAGTAAAAACAAGATAATCTTTAACAAATAAATTGCCTTCTATTTCAAGTTTTGCAAATTCAGCACCTTTAATTTTAGCCTCACCTATAACTTTTATTAGAGTTTCTTCACCCCTCAAGAAACCTTCGCTAATAAAAGACCCTTCTACTTTAATATTTACTTTGTTTTCAGTACAACCTTTTAGTTCAAGTGTGCCTTTACAAGTTACTGTAAAACCAAACTTGATATCTCCTTGAATAATTAATTTTTGGCCTATAAAATTAATATTACCGGTGGAAAAATCTACATTCCCCTCTATAGTGTACTCAGGATGTACTTCTAATTTTTTCCCATCAAAGGTTACCACACCTGCAACTTTAGCTTTTATATGATGGTCACTTTCATCTAAATAGACATTTTCACCTAATTCATAAATTTTTTCTTCTTTAAGTGGTGGCGGAGCAATAGGGTCACCCCAAATATTTATTCCTGGTGTTGGGGGAACAGCAGGAAACCACCTTGCAATAGCTTCATCTTTTTCAGCACAAATAATCTTTTGGAATCTCTCTCGTAAATCTTCTCTTTGAGTAAGCTCATTTTCTCTCTCTATTGTAAAACCTAATTTGGAAAACTTTGGTAAAAACTCAATTTTTTCAGGTATACCCTCCTTAGGTGGTTTAGATTTTGCTAATAAGAACTTTCCTTCACTATACTCAGGCTCCTCTAATAGGAGTGTTATCCCTTGACTGCTTAAGAAATTTTTTATATCTGATAATTTAGTAAAAAAGGTTTTTTTTTCTTCTTCTGTAATCAAAGGATCTACTAAATAAAGATAATTATCATCTAAAGAAACTTTAAAGGTAAAATTCTCAAAGGCAATTCCTATTTCTTTTGCTTCTTTTCGATCAATCATTAGCTTTTTTTCCAAGTCTTTTCTTTGCCTTGCAAAAGCCTCTTTATGTTATCCTTATGTTTAATCCAAATTAAAATTCCCAGTATCAAGCTTATATATATATACTCGGAAGGATAGTTAAACAAATAAATAAATAGGGGCAAAAGGGCAGTTCCTAAAAGGGAACCTAAGGAAACATATCCAGAAAAATAGAGGGCAAGGAAAAAGAAGATTAAGCTTAAGAACATAGCTTTGGGAGTCAATAAGAGAAAAGTACCAATAGTTGTAGCAACCCCTTTTCCTCCCTTAAATTTTAAAAAAATAGAAAAGAGATGCCCCAAGACTGAAAAAAAAGCAACACCTGCATAGAGAAAGGAATCTTTTTCAAAATTAGTTCCTGTAAGAATTTTTACCAAGCCTATGGCAATTATTCCTTTTCCCGCATCTCCTAAAAAAGTCAAAAGGCCCCATTTTTTGCCAAGGAGTCTTGCTACATTTGTTGCTCCTGGGTTTTTACTTCCTTCTCTCCGTGGATCTACTCCTTGTGGAAGGGCAATAATAAGAGCAAAAGGTATTGAACCAAGAAGATAGGCCAAAAGAAAATAGAATATATATTTAGTCATATAACACGATACAAAGAAATAATTTTTTATACTCTAAGAATGAAGTATACCAAAGATTTTTAAAAATTTAATAGTCAACCCCTGGGATTTCAACAGTTACAATTCTTGG
>JBKBMM010000162.1:0-2011 GCA_046295835.1 Caldimicrobium sp. | reverse complement strand
CCACCTTTTCCTGATTTTCCAGCCTTTCTTAAAATTACCTCACCAGTATATCTTATTCCCTTACCTTTATAGGGCTCTGGCGGCCTTAATTTCCTAATATTTGCTGCAACTTGCCCTAATAACTCCTTATCTATCCCCTCCAAAATTATCCTGACTTGAACTGGGTCTGTACCTTTCTCAGTCTTTGCAGTAATTCCCGAAGGTAAAGGAAAATTAATAGGATGTGAATAACCTAAAGAAAGAACTAACTCTTGCCCCTTAACCTCAGCCTTATAACCAAGCCCAACAATATCCAAAGACTTAGTAAAACCTTGGGTTACTCCAATAACCATATTATTTATTAACGCCCTTGCCAATCCTTGAAAAGCCTTTGCCTTATTTTTAAGTTTCTTTTGCACTTCATCCTTTTCCACAACTATCTCATTTTGCTCAATTTTTACTCGCACCAAAGGAGGCAGTTTTTTTTCAAGCCTCCCCTTAGGGCCCTCTACCCTGATTATTCCATCCTCTTTTAACTCTACCTTAACCCCTGTAGGGATGGGAACAGGTTTTCTACCTAAACGAGAAACCTCCGCCATATTTTTTCACCCCTTTACCAAATTTCACAAATTACTTCACCACCTATTTTTCTTTTCCTCGCTTCATGATCAGTCATAATACCTTGAGATGTGGATACAATTGCAATGCCTAAACCGTCTAAAACCTTAGGTAAAGCTTTATAACCTAAATAAACCCTTCTTCCAGGCTTACTAACCCTTCTCAAACCAGAAATAACTCCCCTCTTTTGCTCATCATACTTTAAAAAGATTTCAATCTTTGGTTGTGGCTTTTCCTCAATATATTTAAAATCTTCAATAAAGCCTTCTTCCTTTAAAATCCTAACTATTTCAAGTTTTATTTTTGAGGCTGGTACTATCACGGTCTTTTTCTTCGACTTAAGGGCATTGTTAATTCTCGTTAACATATCTGCAATTGGATCTGTCATCATATCTTTACCTTACCTCCTTACCAACTTGCTTTTCTCACACCGGGCAACTTACCTTCAGATGCTAATTTTCTAAAACACATTCTACATAATCCAAAGCGCCTAATATAAGCTCGAGGCCGCCCACATATAGAACATCTATTCCTTTTCCTTACGGGAAACTTAGGCTCCCTTTTAGCCTTCTCAATCTGTGCTTTTCTTGGCATCTATTATTACCTCCTAAAGGGCATCTGCATTTCTTTGAGAAGCTCATAAGCTTCTTCATCAGTATTTGCTGTAGTAACAACAGTTATACTCATTCCCTTAATTTTTTCAACCTTACTTGAATCAACCTCAGGAAATATTGTATGATCCGATATTCCAAGTGTATAATTTCCTCTACCATCAAATCCAGATCTTGGCAACCCCTTAAAATCTCTTACTCTGGGCAAAGCCACATGAATAAGTCTTGCTAAGAAATCATACATCCTCTTACCTCTTAGGGTAACCATTACACCAATGGGCATCCCCTTTCTTAACTTGAAACCTGCTATAGACTTTCTTGCCTTGCAAATTTTAGGCCTCTGCCCTGTAATCTGCGCAAGCTCTACTATAGCCTGATCAATTATCTTTGGATTTGCTACTGCTTCACCTAAACCCATATTAACCGTTATTTTTTCGATTTTAGGTACCTGGTGTATATTCTTATATCCAAATCTCTCGAGTAATTTATTTCTAACTACCTTATAATATCTCTCCCTCAAATCCATATCTCTTACTCCTTAGGCTCTATAATTTCTCCGCACTTTTTACAAACCCTAACCTTAGTACCATCCTCTAAAAATTTACGCCCTACCTTCACTCCCTTTTTACATTTGGGACAATAGGGCAATAGATTTGAGACATGAATGGGTGCAGGTTTTTCCACAATGCCTCCACTGCTATAAGCAGTAGGCTTCATATGCCTTTTTACTATATTTACACCTTCAACTATAGCTCTTCCCTTACGAGGAAAAACTTGTAAAACCTTCCCCATTTTTCCCTTAT
>JBKBMM010000161.1:0-2031 GCA_046295835.1 Caldimicrobium sp. | reverse complement strand
ACCCATATTTCAAATGACTTTGGTATATTTTGGACAGAAAAATTGGTTATAATGTTTCCAAAATTATCTACATACCAAGGAGTAAGTTTATAACCATCTGGTAGAGGTTCTGGCTCAGGGAATAAGAGAGTTTTTAAGGAGTTTTTGGGTAAGGGCTTAGTCCATTCCTCTAAAGGCTCTTTATTTAAGAGCTTTGCAACTGCTATAGCAAAAAGATCTCTTGCATGAAAGGTAGAACTATAAGGGGATTTTAAAGTTTTGGAAGTAAGTATTTCATAAGAGAATACCTGAGAATTTTTGAGGATAAAAGTAAAAATGCCATTATCAGGGCCTATGAAAAAATAATTCTCGCTTATAAGAAGCAATGCCTTTCTCTCTGTACCCACACCTGGATCTACCACAGCTAAAAAGATAGTTCCTAAAGGGAAATAGGGATAGGAAAATTTTATATAAAGAGCAGCCCTTTTTACATCTTGAGGTGGTATGGCGTGCGTAATATCTATTATATAAGGGTATTCTCCTTTTACTTCCTGTAAAATCCTCCCCTTAACCACACCAACATAATGATCTTTTTCTCCAAAATCTGTAAGAAGTGCTACAATTCTTGAGATTTTATCATAAGGAAAGTAGCTCAATATTTTCTCCCCTTTGAAGTCTTTTTTGCGCCTTCTTAGAATACTTAAGAAGAAGGTTTTTTAGAAATTCTTGCTCTGCATTGCCTTCAACAATGGCAAGCACAGGAGAGGGTTCATCAAGGGTGTAGAGAGGATAAACTCCCATTGTAAGCTCAATAAGTTTTTTGTTTTCATCTTCGTTTCTGCCTAAGATTATCCAGAGATCTTTTTCAAAGTAGTGTCTTCCAAAAGTTAGAAGTTCTGCTGTAAGTGGGGTTAATTTCCTTTTTTCTTTTAAAACTCTTAGGGTTCTACTACCAATAGTTGGATCTGTAAGAAGGCAGCCACCTGCAGGAGTAGGAATATCTTTTAAATTAAAGGCTTTAGCTAACTCAAATTGAAATATTCTTTTTCTTCCCTGGTGGGCATAAAGATTCTCTCTCCTTACGAGACCTTTTTTTTCTGGTTCAGTTTCCTTAAGAAGTTTTGCTGAAAGTGGTCTTAAAAGTATGCCTTCAACTCCTGCCTCTTTTTCAATTTTTTCTAAGGCAAACTTGTTTTGACTCATAGGCCTTTGTCCTAAAACTTCACCTGTTACAATAAAATCTGCCCCTATATCTTTTAAAATTTTCTTGGCTTTTTTTAAAAGAAAGATTTTGCAATCAAGGCAGGGATTAGCATAGCTTCCATAACCATAATGAGGCGCTTTTAAGATTTCAAGATATTCTTCTGTTACATCTACTATTAAAGCCTCATCAAAAGAAAGTGCTTTGCATTTATTATAAAAAATTTCAGGTGATTTTTTATATTTCCAGCCAAAAAAAGGAGTAATAAAACGAAGGGCTACAACCTGTAGCCCTTCTCTCTTTAGTATTAATCCAGATAAAGTACTATCTAATCCCTCAGAAAAAAGGAGTAAAGCCTTTGCCATAGTGCGTTATAAAGATTTCCCCGCTAAAAATTTTTCTGCAAGATCTAAATTATTGGCATCACCTAACATTCTTGCTAATTCCTTTAATCGCTCCTCTCCTTTAATTTCTCTTACAGTAGTTATGCTCCCCTTTTCTCCTAAAAGCTTTTCCACTATGAAATGATGATCAGCAAAGCGAACAATTTGGGGAAGATGGGTAATACAAAATATTTGTACCTCTTGTGAAAGTTTCTTTAATTTTTCTCCTACCCGTATTGCAGTTTCTCCTCCAATGCCTGTATCTATTTCGTCAAAGATAAGGGTTTGAACTCCTTTTTTTTCTTTAAGAAGACTGCGAAAGGCTAAGTAGATACGAGAAAGTTCTCCTCCTGAGACAACCATTTCAAGTGGTCTAAGAGGTAAACCAGGATTTGAAGAAAAAAGAAATTCCACTTCATCTAAGCCATTAGGAGTAAGAAAAGAAGGGTTAATATCTCTTGTTTTAAT
>JBKBMM010000160.1:0-2039 GCA_046295835.1 Caldimicrobium sp. | reverse complement strand
TTCTCCAGAGGAAAGACCAATTCTTTATTTAGACGATAAAGTGATGGTTATGCTAAATAAATTTCCCTATAATACGGGACATCTTCTTATTTCTCCTGTTAGACATGTGGCTGAGCTTGAAGATCTTAGAGAAGAGGAACTTTTAGCCCTTATGAAAATGGCTCAAAATTCTATTAAAATTTTGCGAGAGCATCTAAAACCTCATGGATTTAATGTGGGTTTTAATTTAGGGAAAGTGGCTGGAGCTGGTTATCCAGAACATATCCATTTGCAAATAGTGCCTCGTTGGGAAGGGGATGTGAATTTTTTAAGTATTTTAGATGACATAAGATTAGCCTCAAATCATTATTTAAAGATTTATGAACTTTTAAAACCTTATTTTGATAGGTTAAAAGGAGGGAGCTAAATAATGCCAAAAATACCAAGAGTTATGTCTACTCAACATCCTGATAATGTATTGCTTCCCTTTTTTGCTGAAACTACCGATATGTCTGGAGAAGATGAGATTCAGGAGGCCTATTATGCCTTTTCACATCTTGGATGTGATGAACAAATGTGGGATAGTGAGGGAAAGGAAGTAGATGATTTTGTGGTTAAAAAACTCCTAACTCGTTATCCTCATTTTTTTAAGAAAAAACGCTTAGGAGAAGAAATTTTTTTAACCTTAAGAGTACCTAATCCATCAGTTGAAAGAGAGGAAGCAAAGATCTTAGTTGAGGCCTTAGAGAGTATACCCCGGTCTATGGATGCTGCTAAACTTTTTTATGGAGAGACCCCTTCACCCCCTATTTTTGAAGTTATTTTGCCCATGGTTACCTCTGCTGAGGAGCTAAATAGGGTTTACTATTTTTATATAAACTTTATCTCGGGAAAGCAACATCATTCTGTATATGAGGGTTCAATTACAGTAGCAGAGTGGGTAGGGGAATTCTTGCCAGAAAAGATTAATGTTATTCCCCTTTTTGAAGATGTAATTTATATGTTGCGAGCTGATGAGATTTTACGAGAATATCTAAAAGATAAAAAGGAAAGTTATTTGCGAGTATTTTTAGCTCGTTCAGATCCAGCGCTAAATTATGGCATTGTAGCTGCGATTTTGGCAAACAAAATTGCCTTATTGCGTCTTTATAAACTCTCTCAAGAGCTGGAAAAAGAGATTTATCCTATTTTAGGTGCTGGTTCCCCTCCTTTTAGAGGTAATCTTACTCCATATACTGTAGATTATGTATTGTCTGAATATTCATCAGTTGAAACCTTTACAGTACAATCAGCCTTTAAATACGACTATCCCATTGAAGATGTTATTGCTGCTATAAAAAGGCTCAAAACTTTTGTACGTTATCCTTTAGAAGAATTTGATGAAAAATTGGCTATGGCTCTCATTGAAAAAACTTCCAATGAATATCAATCTATTATAGAAGTAATTGCCCCAATAGTTAATATCATTTCACCCCATGTACCAAGACGAAGAATGAGAAAATTACATGTGGGACTTTTTGGCTACTCAAGACAAGTGGGAAAAGTAACCCTTCCAAGAGCTATAGGATTTTGTGCCTCCATGTATTCAATTGGTCTTCCTCCTGAAATACTTGGTTTTTCCGCACTTTCTAAAGAAGAACTTTTTTCCCTTAAAAACATATACAGGAATTTAGAAATAGATCTTTCTATAGCCTTAAAATATTTTAATCCAAAAGTCCTTGAACTTATGCCTGAAATAAAAGAAAAAATTCTTAAATCCCTTAATCTAATTAATTCCTTAAACCTCAAAGTAGAACCTGATCTTGAACATAAAGAGATCACTAATCGTATCATTACAAGCCTTAAAAAAGGACAAAATTATGGGCTATCTAATTTAATTGTAGAGGCAGGACTTTTGCGCAAGTTTTTAGGATAAATTAAGGGATTAGATTTTTATGAAGAAAAAAATTTAGGAAATGGAAGGCGTGCTCTAAAGGCAAGAAGAGCTAATTGCCTTAGAAGATGATCGGCAAGTACTATTCTTGTCATAGCGGCAAAAACGGGAACAATTCGTGGTATAG
>JBKBMM010000159.1:0-2039 GCA_046295835.1 Caldimicrobium sp. | reverse complement strand
TTGATGATGAGCTTGAAGCTCGAGAGTTTCTTGGAAAAAGTCTCTGGGATTATAGAGGTAAAGCCTATCAAGAAGTAAGAGATTTAAAAAGAAAGCTTGAGGAGCTTTTTAATGCAACTTCCTGATGTTCAAAATCTTACTCCTGAGGAAAAAATTCCTATTGAAAAGGTTGGTATTAAAAATCTTCGTTATCCTATAAAGGTGCTTGATAGAGAAAGGGGCTTGCAAGCAACTGTGGGAGAATTTAATCTTTATGTGGACTTGCCTTCCCATTTTAAAGGGACCCATATGAGTAGATTTATTGAAGTTTTAAATGAGTTTAAAGAGGAAATACATGTAAGAAATATAAAGGAAATTTTGAGAAAACTAAAAAAACGTCTTAATGCTAAGTCAGCCCATTTAGAGGTATATTTTCCCTATTTTATAGAAAAAAAAGCTCCAGTTACAGAAAGTCATTCCTTAATGGAATATCAAGCCTTTATGTTGGCCTCCCTCCAAAGCAGAAAGATGGATTTAATTTTAGGTGTAAAGGTGCCTGTTATGACCCTCTGCCCATGTTCAAAGATTGTTAGCAAATATGGTGCCCATAATCAAAGAGGAATAGTAACTATTGCTATCCGTTCTAAGGGATTTGTTTGGCTTGAAGAACTCATAGAAATAGCAGAAAGCTCGGCTTCATCACCAGTATATCCCCTTTTAAAAAGACCTGATGAAAAATATGTCACTGAAAAGGCTTATGAGAATCCTAAATTTGTTGAGGATGTAGTAAGGGGTGTTGCTGCAAGACTTTTAGAAAAGAAAGAAATTTTTTGGTTTACTGTAGAAGCAGAAAATATGGAATCTATTCACGGACACAATGCCTATGCCTACCTCTGTTATCCCTTTAAAAATTATTCCTCAGAGAGTTCAATTTCTAAATAAGAGAAACCACATTCATAACACTTTACATCAATGAGCTTATCTAAGAGGGCAACATAGAGCGTATCTGCCCCGCATACCTTACATATCTCGCCGATTTTTTCTTCTTCTATGGCCTTTAGGAGGTCTTCTTTTAAGTCTTCGGGAATATCTGGATCAAAAATTACTTTCATAGATCCTCCATTTTTTATTTAGTAGCTAAATTTTAACAAAAAAAGTGTCTTTGTAAAGATATTTTTTAAAAAATTATGAAAATTTTTTTAAGAGAGTATCCCTTTCAAATTCTTTTGATTTATAGGGAAAGTCAAGTACATAGTGTGTTCCTCTTGATTCTTTTCGTGAAAGGGCACTTTTTATGATAAGTTCAGCCAATATGGCAATATTTTTAAGTTCCATAACATCTAAATCTAAATAAATTCCCTTCCAGTTTTCTTCTATCTCTTGATTAATGAAAGTGATTCTCCTTAATGCGAAGTTAAGCATTTTAGTTGTTCTTACAATCCCTACAAAGTCCCACATTAATCTGCGAATTAAGTCCCAGTTATGTGAAATGAATATTTTTTCTTCTTCTATGGTTTTTATTTCAGGGTCTTTTAATTTAGGAAGATTTATTTTTTCCTTTTTCACTTGGGGAAAAATTTCTTTTATCTTGAGATAAGCTTGGTGAGAGAAGACCAAGGCTTCTAATAGAGAATTTGAAGCTAAGCGATTGGCACCATGAAGCCCTGTACAGGCACATTCGCCAATAGCAAAGAGATTAAAGATATCGGTTTGCCCCCAAATGTTGGTTAAGATGCCTCCACATAAATAATGGGCAGCAGGCACAACTGGTATCGGTTGATTAGTGATATCTATTCCAAACTTTAAACAGGTTTCATATATATAGGGGAATCTTTTTTTTATGTAATCTGAGGGTAGATGGGTAATATCTAAATAAACACATTCGCCACCACTTTGTTTCAGCTCCACATCTATAGCTCTGGTTACAATATCTCTGGGAGCAAGCTCTCTTCTCACAGGATCATATTTATGCATAAAAGGCTTCCCTTCTGGATTTAAGAGTACACCTCCTTCACCCCTTAAGGCTTCACTTATGAGAAAATTTTTGGCTTTGGGGTGAT
>JBKBMM010000158.1:0-2046 GCA_046295835.1 Caldimicrobium sp. | reverse complement strand
GATCTAATCCCATCCCTTGTGCAACAACTGTAACATCTGCTCCCACCTTTTCACAAAAATTGGCTATTTCATTAATATAGGTAATTTTTGTGGCTAAGAAGGCATTAGAGGCATATTTTATAAGCTCTGCAGTTTCTAAATTTGTTATAATAAAGGGAGTTTCCGCTAAATAAAGGGGCCTATATATGTCTTTGATAATGGCAATAGCATAGGCACTCTCTCCACCAATTATAACTCGGTCTGGATGCATAAAATCTTCTACAGCATTTCCTTCTCTTAAAAACTCCGGATTGGAAATTATATCAATGGCTGAGTCTGTTTTTTTATGTTTGTTTATTAACTCTTTAATCCATCTATTAGTCCCCACTGGAACCGTACTCTTAGTAACAATCACTTTATATTCATCAATTACCTCTGCAAGTTTAAGGGCCACATCTTTAATTTGAGAAAGATCAGCTGAACCATCAGGAAGAGAAGGCGTTCCTACACAAATAAAAATTACTAAGGAGTTTTTTACCGCTTTAGCAAAATCAGTGGTAAAATCAAGCCTACCAGCTTTAAGATTCTTTTTTACAAGTTCTTCTAAGCCAGGCTCATAAAAAGGGATTTCTCCTTTTTTTAGTTTTTTAATTTTTCCTTCGTCAATATCAACACATGTTACCTTCATTCCAAAATCAGCAAGCCCTGCCCCTGAGACAAGGCCTACATAACCTGTGCCAATTACTGCAATGTGCATCTTAGACTAAAAATTTAAGAATTCTTTTGGTTTTTTGATTGCGCTGTATAAAGTCTTTTAGACTTTTTTACTGTTTTTGCCTTATTAGTAGATTGCGAAGCTATTTTTACTTTGCCTTTATTTTTAGCTAAGCTTTTGTTTTTATTTTTAGCTAAGGCTTCGGCTTTTACCTTATTCTTAGCCAAGGATTTAGAAAGTACTTCTTTTCTTGATTCTTTATAGTAAGATATTGGTTTTGTACTTGCAGGGATACTAAGATTAATGGCAGTATTTATAATTACTGGAGAGACCTTTCTTTCTAAAACCAATTCAGAAAATTTTATTAACTTTTTTGTATCTTCCCAAAGAGCATCTCTATATGGTGCGCCTAAAAGAGAAGTAATTACCAATCTATCCTTTACCTGAGCAACATTAACTAAACAATGCTTTGAAAGTCGAGTATATCCAGTTTTTCCTCCAATTATTTCTTCTTTTATCTCCTCTTCAAATAAAAGTTTATTCGTATTTTTTACTATAAGAGTTCTTCCCTGTTGAGAAGTAATAATCTTTACAGGAAGATTTATGATCTGCTTAATATGAGGGTATTTTAAGGCCTCATAAAGGAGAAGAGCAAGTTCATAAGCGGTTGTATATTGACCGGGGGCAGGAAGCCCTGATGCAGTGACAAAGTGTGAGTCCTTAAATCCGAGGGCTCTTGCCTTTTGATTCATTAATTCAGAAAATTTCTCTTCACTCCCAGCTACAGCTTCTGCCAAAGCTACTGCAGCCTGATTTGAAGATTTTATAAGCATAAGGTGTAGTAAATCATCTACGGTATAAACCTCTCCTTCATATAAAAGGGGTGGCGTTGAAGAAATATTTTCTACAGTGCCGGAAATTCTAATTTTTTGACTAAGGGGTAATCTATCTAAAACTACCATGGCAGTAAGTAGTTTTACCGTACTTGCAGGTGGAATCTTTATATGAGGATTTTTTGCATAAAGAATTTGCCCTGTTAATCCATCTAAGGCGACCCCTGCTAAAGAATTAATATTTTCATAGTATTCTTGAGCTCGAAGAGTAAATCCCTGTAAAAAAATAAAAAATACTCCTACAATTAAAGCTAATTTTTTCATATTCCACACCTCTTTAATTTCAAAGAATTATAACAATAAAAATAAAAAAGTCAAAGGGAAGATAGAGGAAAAAAAGGGTTGTTATTTTATTCTTATCGGCAATATTTGCCTCTATTGGGAAATATTTTAAAAATAAGCCCACATTTTCATTATAGATTTTTTTATAATATTTGTTAGAATATAGATTATGAAGAA
>JBKBMM010000157.1:0-2056 GCA_046295835.1 Caldimicrobium sp. | reverse complement strand
CATTTCCTTTACTAATTTCAAATCTTCCTTTTTTGCTCTAATCCACCCTGTAATTTCAGGATAGGTATAACCTAAGGCTAAGCATCTCTCTAAAGCTTCTCTGTCTTTAGATGTATAAAGAAAAAATTCAGTTTTCCTTATAATTCCCTTAGGACCACTTAAACGATGTAAAAATTTATAAAGAGTTTCTATTTGCTCTGGTGTATAGGGAGTTCTGGCTTGCTGCCCGTCTCTAAAAGTTGTGTCAGTTATGTAAAAATTTTTCGCAGGTTTTGGAGGAATATATTTCCCATCCCAAAGTATTTTGGGAGGCTCTACATAGGGAAATAGCTCTTTAAAAAGTTCAGGCTCCTTTCTATCTACAAGAATATACTTTGTTTTATCAGGTTTTGGACTTAACACAGGACAACCTCCTGAGTGAATTTATTAAAAATTTAAAACTCTTCTAAAAAAATGTCAAGAATATAAAGGTAACTGTAGATTATTAAAAAAGGTCCTTTGAAAAATTTAAAAAAGAGATTATAATAAAAATTCCACTGAAGGATAAACCTTACTATAAAATTTTTTGTAGAGGAGCTCAGAAATGAATATAGCAGAGATTAAAGTTTCTGAAGTTATGAATAGAACTTTATTTACCATCCCATTAAATTCAACCCTGAATGAAATATTAGAAACTATGCTTCAGAATAGGATATCGGCAGTTATAGTGGTTGCTGATTCTGGCGAATTTATGGGTATTATAAGTAAGACTGATATTGTATCAGCTTTACAGAAGTATGGTGCTGATGTAATTGAGAAGACAGCAGAGGATTTACTTAATCCCAAACCTTACACTATAGAGGGAGAGGCAACATTAGCTGAGGCAGTTAAAAAGATGCTCACTTATAAAGTGCATAGACTCCTTGTTATTACTCCATCTATGATTGGGAAGTTTATGCCAGTGGGGATCATTACAGCAACTGATATTTTGAAAATAATCTCCCAATAAATTTGCTATGTACCCTCTTGACAGTTTTGAAAAAAGTTGTATATAAAGGGCTTGTCAATTTTGAGATTAAGGAGGAGAGGGAATAGAAAATGCCAACAATAAACCAGTTAGTTAGGTTAGGAAGAAAAAAGAAGGAGAAGAGGTCTAAAGCCCCTGCTCTTCAAGGGAATCCTCAAAAGAGAGGGGTGTGTGTGAGAGTTTATACAGTAACCCCCAAAAAACCAAATTCTGCTTTACGTAAGGTAGCAAGGGTGAGACTTACTAATGGTATTGAGGTTACAGCATATATTCCTGGTATAGGGCATAACCTTCAAGAGCATTCTGTGGTATTAGTTAGGGGTGGGCGTGTAAGGGATTTACCTGGGGTTAGATATAAAATTATAAGAGGTGCCCTTGATGCAGCTGGTGTACAAAATAGAAAAAAATCCCGTTCTAAATATGGAACACCTATGCCTAAAACAACTAAGTAATTGAGGAGTTAGAAGATGCCACGAAAAGGACCAGTACCTAAAAGGAAGGTTCCGCCTGATCCAAAGTATGGAAGTGTTTTGGTAGGTAAATTTATAAATAATTTAATGTGGGATGGCAAAAAAAATGTAGCGCGTAAGATTTTTTACGAAGTTTTAGAGGTGTTAAGAGAAAAATCAGGTGGTGAGGATCCTTTAAAAGTTTTTGAAACAGCGGTTGAGAAGGTAAAACCCCTAATTGAGACAAGATCGAGAAGAATAGGTGGGGCTAATTATCAAGTTCCCGTTGAGGTTAGACCTGACAGGCAAATCTCTTTAGCTATAAAATGGATTATTAAAGCAGCGAGAGCTCGTGGTGAAAAGACCATGGTTGAACGTTTAGCGAATGAGCTTTGGGATGCTTATAATGACAGAGGGGCAGCTATTAAGAAGAAGGAAGACACTCATCGTATGGCTGAATCTAATAGAGTTTTTGCTCATTTTCGTTGGTAGATTTTAGTTTTCCTTTAATTGGAAATAAAATCCGCTTAAATAAGCGGGGTATATATTTTTTATTTTATAAAAAATGAAGTGAAGGTGGGGGAAGATGACTCCAGAAGAG
>JBKBMM010000156.1:0-2084 GCA_046295835.1 Caldimicrobium sp. | reverse complement strand
AATATCTGCCTTTAGCGCATTACCTAAGATTTGACCGGTGTCTGCTGAAATCCCTGAAGGCATATCAATTGCTATTATTTTAGGATTATGCTCTCTTTGATAATCTCTAAGAAAAAGAAGAAGATCTCCATAAATATCTGTTAAAGGTCTTTTTAAACCTGTTCCAAAAAGTGCATCTACAATAATTCGGGGCTGAAAATATTTAAAAAAATCTTTCCATTCCTCAAATTCAAAGATCTCTCGCGTTGGGATATTCAATTTTTCTAAAAGATGCAAATTTTTTTTGGCTTCTGATGAATATTTTTCCCTGTTTCCAAACATGAGTACTTCTACTTTGTAATCCCAATTCCATAAATATCTTGCACAAACAAACCCATCTCCTCCATTATTTCCAGGACCACAAAGCACAAGCACTTTGGTATATTCTGAACTTGGATATAGGTCTTTAATAGTCTCTGCTACACCAAGGCCAGCCCTTTCCATAAGTATTTCAGGAAGAAGTCCAAATTCTTGCATCACATAGGAATCAAGTCTTTGCATTTCTTCTGCTTTGGCAATATAAAGGGGCCTAAATCTCATTCTTCTCCCCAAAGTATAACTACTACTATAGTATACTGAAAATCATGAGAAAGGGAAAGATCTATTTTTTTACCTCCCCTCCTTTGAAAAATCTCTTCGGCTTTACCGTAAAGTTTAAGATAAGGTTTGCCTGTTGAGGGGTCTCTATGTAAGGAAATTTCTTTAAAAGAAAAGGGAGAATACCCACCAATTGCCTTATAAAAGGCTTCTTTTACAGCAAAGGAAGCAGCCAAGGCCTCCCAAACTTTAGTTTTTTTAAGAGCATAGTCTATTTCTTCTTGATGGAAAAACTTTTTCAAGAATCTTTCCTTATAAGTTTCTAATAGTCTTCTAATACGAGGAGTATAGATTAGATCAATTCCGAGACCAAGGCATTTCATTTATTTTGCAACTTAGAGAATTCTTCAATAAGATTAATCCTTCTTTCATGGCGCCCTTTTTCAAATTCCGTATTAAGAAAGGTTTTAACAATTTCAATAGCCATACCATCTCCAATTAAGCGACCCCCTAAAACAAGCACATTGGCATCATTGTGTTTTCTTGCCATTTGAGCTGAAAAGGGCTCATGACAAAGGGCTGCTCTAATTTTTGAAAAACGATTGGCAACAATACTCATCCCTATACCTGTACCACATATAAGTATACCTCTCTCTGCTTCCCCACTTAATATCTTTTCAATAGCTTTATAGCCATACTCAGGATAATCAACAGAAACAGTTGAATAAGTTCCCACATCAATTACTTCATATCCCTCTTGGTCTAAAAAATCTTTTATTTTTTCTTTTAGAAAAAAACCTGCATGATCTGATCCAATAACTATTTTCATAATTTATTCTCCTTTAAGGAGCTTACTGAAATTTTTTAAAGATAAGACAGGCATTGGTTCCACCAAAACCAAAGGCATTAGAGAGGGCTATTTTAATTTCTGCCCTTCTTGCTTGATTAGGTACATAATCAAGATCGCACTCAGGATCTGGCTCTTCATAATTGATTGTAGGGGGCACAATACCCTCTTCCAAAGCTTTAATTGTAAGCACTGCTTCTAAACCACCAGCACCTCCTAAAAGATGTCCTGTCATAGACTTGGTAGAAGATATCATGAGCTTGTAAGCATGGTTCCCAAAGACCTTTTTAATAGCTTTAGTTTCTGCCACATCATTTAAGGGTGTACTTGTTCCATGGGCATTTATATAATCTACATCTTCGGGTTTAATACCTGCATCTTTTAAGGCTAATTCCATGCATTTAGCTGCCCCTTCACCCTCAGGAGAAGGTGCAGTCATATGATAGGCATCGGCATTTGCCCCATATCCTATAAGTTCTGCATAAATTTTTGCTCCCCTTTTTAGAGCAAATTCAAGCTCCTCAAGTATTAGTATTCCGCAGCCTTCTGCAATAACAAAGCCATCTCTTTTTGCATCAAAGGGTCTTGAGGCTTTTTCTGGTTCATTATTTCTTGTAGAAAGAGCCTTCATTACAGAAAAGCCAGCTACAGTTAAAGGTGT
>JBKBMM010000155.1:0-2116 GCA_046295835.1 Caldimicrobium sp. | reverse complement strand
TCTAATTCAAAATCTGGAGCACAAGCAAAGCAATAATCTGCTATGTAGTTGGGATGATGATTAATAATCCCTGTAAGAATATTAATACCCAAGTATGAGCGCCCTACTTCATAAAGATCTGGATAACAAAAACAGACTCTAAGGGTTGCTTTTCCCCAGTTTTTATACTCAAAAAAGGGCTCTCTCCCAATGTATCTGGAAGGCTTTTTTATCTTTATAAGAATTTCTTCTGGATAATCTTTAATCATCCTCACTAAAAAGTAATACAAAGAAAAAAATTTAGAAGAACTTGCTCCTCTTGTTTCCTTTGGAATGCTAAAAGCTTTAAAATTTATAGTTAGGGATTAAAATTTAAGAAAAAAGGGGTGACAGGAATGTTGGAAAGACTTTTTAAAATATTTTCTAAGGATTTGGCCATAGATTTAGGCACAGCAAATACCCTTATCTATATGGAAGGAAAAGGAATAATTTTAAAGGAACCTTCAGTGGTGGCTATCAAAGAAGATGGAAGATATAAAAAGGTTGTTGCTGTTGGTGAAGAAGCCAAAAAAATGTTAGGAAAAACTCCAGGGAGTATAAAGGCAATTAGGCCTTTAAGAGAAGGTGTTATTGCAGACTTTGAAGTAACAGAAGCTATGATCCGCTATTTCATTCAAAAGGTCCATAATCGTTCTTATTTAGTTAAGCCAAGAATTATCCTAAGTGTACCTTCAGGGACTACTCAGGTAGAGAGAAGAGCAGTTAAAGAGAGTGCAGAAAGTGCAGGAGCAAGAGAAGTATATCTTATTGAAGAACCAATGGCTGCTGCCATTGGCGCAGGTTTGCCCATTACTGAACCAGTAGCTAATATGATTGTTGATATAGGAGGAGGTACAACTGAAGTAGCTATTATTTCCTTAGGAGGAATTGTGGTATCCCATTCTATTAAGGTTGCAGGCGATAAATTTGATGAAGCCATTATTCAATATGTTAAAAGGAAATATAATTTACTTATTGGTGAAACCACAGCTGAACAAATTAAGATACAAATTGGTAATGTTTTACCAGAAGAGCCTTATGAAACCGTAGAAATTAAAGGTAGAGATCTTATTTCTGGAGTGCCCAAAACTATAACCATTAGTTCCAAGGAAATCCAAGAAGCAATTAAAGAACCTGTTGATGCTATCCTTCAGGCCATTAAGGAAATCCTTGAAATTGCTCCTCCTGAGCTTTCAGCAGATCTTGTTGATCGCGGTATTATGCTTTCAGGTGGTGGTGCCCTTCTAAAAAATTTAGACCGCTATATCTCTGAGGGAACAGGCCTTCCAGTTAGAGTAGCCGAAGACCCTTTAATATGTGTCGCTTTAGGAGCAGGAAAAGCCTTGGATAATTTAGACAAATTAAAAGATCTTATGATTAGTGTCTAAGTTTTAAGAGGAAAGTTTTTATGGCAAGAGGGTCTTTTTATACAAATCGTAAAAATAAAGCACTTTTTTTACATAATTTACAGTTTCTGCATAAGGAGGTACACCTCTATATTGTCTAACTGCCTCTGGGCCAGCATTATAAGCAGCAAGACTAAGTCTTAAATCACCAAACTCATCTAAAAGCCATCTCAAGTACTTTGCCCCACCATAGATGTTTTCTATTGGATCAAAGGGGTCTGAAACCCCTACTAATTGAGCTGTTGCAGGAATTAATTGCATCACCCCCATAGCCCCTTTCGGCGATACTGCCTTGGGATTAAAATTTGACTCTACCTTCGCTATAGCTTTTAATAAATAAGGATCTAAGTCAAATTGCTTGGCTACCTCTGCAAAGATTTTTTCAAATCTATGAGCTAATGCCTCCTCATTAAAATCTGACTTGAATGTAACAAGTCCTTTACCCAAAAAATTATTTTTTCTCTTGGGAAGCTTTAAATAGATCTTAAAATTTCCATCTAAAGAGATATTAGAAAAGATTTTCTCCCCAGTCTCAGGATCTTCATATGAATAAATTTTTGAAGAATAAGCCTTTGAAGTTAAAACACACAAAAAAAATAAGAGAAGCGGTATTATCATGGCTCTTTGCTCTTCATTTTAAACTCTTTATAACACTGGTCAGAACAGAAAAAATTCCTTTCAGAATCTTCATC
>JBKBMM010000154.1:0-2202 GCA_046295835.1 Caldimicrobium sp. | reverse complement strand
CTATCCCGATAACTACTTTGATGCCGTCTTTACAGACCCGCCCTACTATGACAATGTGCCTTATTCTTATCTTTCTGACTTCTTCTATGTATGGCTGAAAAGGAGCATTGGTGATTTGTATCCTGAATTGTTTTCAACTCCATTAACTCCCAAATCCAAAGAGATTGTGGCAAACCCAGTAAGACATGGAAATAGCGAAAAGGCACGAGAATTTTTTGAAGAAAACCTAAAAAGGGCTTTCAAAGAGATCCATCGTGTCTTAAAACCCAATGGAATTGCAATTATTGTTTATGCCCATAAATCCACCTCTGGCTGGTAAACTTTGATAAATTCCCTTTTAGATTCAGGCTTGGTTATTACTGCCACTTGGCCCATTGATACAGAGATGAAAGTAAGGTTAAATGCTCAAGAAACCGCTTCCCTTGCCTCTTCCATATACATTGTTGCAAGGAAAATAGAAAGGCAAGGCATTGGCTGGTTTAATGAGGTAAAAGAGGAGATAAAAAGGTATATACCACAAAAGCTTGACAGGCTTTGGAAAGAGGGCATTTCTGGGGCAGATTTCTTTATAGCAGGTATTGGCTCTGCCATTGAAATCTTTGGAAAGTATGAAAAGGTTATGGATTATGAGGGGAACCTCATAAGGGCTGATAGGCTTCTTGAGTTTGTTAGAGAAGTAGTTACAGATTATGCCGTGCGCCAAATTCTTCACAATGGCATTGCTGGAGAGCTATCCCCCCTTACAAGATTTTATCTGCTCTGGAGATGGACCTATAAGGAGGCAAGAGTTAATTTTGACGAGGCAAGGAAGCTTGCCCAGAGCGTGGGCGTCAATTTGGAGAGGGAATGGAACAGAGGGTTTATAAAGAAGGAAGGGGAGTTTATAAAGGTTTTGGGGCCCCATGAGAGGGATATAAGAGATTTCAAGGAGCCAAAGGAGCTTATAGATGTGCTTCACAAAGCATTACTTTTGCATGTGGGTGAAAGGAGGGAAGAGGTGAAAAAGCTTCTTTATGAGACTGGTTATGGCAATAATGAAGCCTTTTACAAAGTTGCCCAAGCCCTATCGGAGTCTTTGTCTAATGAAAGTAAAGAGAAAAAGCTTTTAGATAGCTTTCTTGCTGGAAAGGAAAGATTGATGAGAGAGCTAAAGAGCGAGGAAGGAAGACAAGGGGAGTTATTTTCATGAAAAGGCTAAGGGAGATAAAAAGTATATTGGCAGAGCATAAGGAAGAAATAAGAAACAAGTATGGAGTGATAATTCTTGGGATATTTGGCTCATATGCAAGAGGGGAAGAAAAGGAGACAAGTGATATTGACATACTGATAGAACTTGAGAGACCAATTGGGCTAAAATTCTTTGAATTATGGGATGAACTTGAAAAAATGCTTGGTTGCAAAGTTGACCTTGTGAGGGCAAAGTTGCTAAGAACTGAGATTAAGGATAAGATTTTAGAGGAGGTTATTAGGGTATGAAAAGGAAAGCTCCAAACTTTGTAGAAATTTTTTCACAGGCAAGGATGCTTGTGCTATCTTTGATAAACTTATAAAAAAGATATTTTAAATTTCTCAGCCAGCGTATTTGTAAAATATTATTAAGGAGGTGATATAAATGAAGCCCTTTATGACAATAGCCATACCTCACAAGGATGTTTTGGAAGGAAGGCTCACTATGGATGTCCTTGCTGCAGACCTTTGGAAGGTAGTAAAAGGAGAAGGTCCCGATGAGTACAAAGATCCCTATTCTTTTTTCAAAAGGACCTATATAACAAAGGGCTTAGAAAACATTTTAAAAGTGGCACAAAATAGATTGAAAGGTGAAGGGGGAGATCCTGTTATACAGCTTCAAACTCCCTTTGGCGGTGGTAAAACCCACACCCTCATAGCCCTATACCACAGGGCAAAAGAATGGGGAGCAAAGGTTGTTGCCATTGACGGAACAGTTTTGGACCCAAAGGAGACCACCCTTTGGGAAGAATTTGAGAGGCAAATTACTGGAGAAGCCTCCCTTTTAAAAGGTATGACTTCTCCCGGAAGGGAAAAAATTGAAAGGTTAATTTCAAAAAATCAACCCCTTTTAATTCTTATGGATGAATTGCTTGAATATGCTGCCAAAGCTGCCGGTATTAAAGTAGGCGATTCCAATCTGGCTGCTCAAACCCTTGCCTTTATGCAAGAGCTCACGGTAGCTATATCTTCCTT
>JBKBMM010000153.1:0-2246 GCA_046295835.1 Caldimicrobium sp. | reverse complement strand
GTTAAAGATTATAAACCAGAGGTACTTATAAATTGTGCTGCCTATAACTTAGTAGATAAGGCAGAAAACTATCCCTATGAAGCAGTGAAAGTGAACGTTGTAGGAGTTCATAATCTTGTTTTTGCATGTTTACAAAACAAGATCACTTTAGTTCATTATTCAACAGATTATGTTTTTGATGGTCAAAAAACTGGGTTATATACAGCAGAAGATCCACCTAATCCCATAAATGAATATGGCAAAAGCAAGCTATTTGGAGAAAATATAATAAAAAACTATTTAGAGAACTATCTTATCTTCCGAGTCAGTTGGCTATATGGAGAAGGAGAGAATAACTTTTTATACAAGTTAAATCAATGGGCTAAAAATAAAGAATATTTAAGGATTGCTTGCGATGAATTTTCTATTCCTACTTCTACAAGGATTGTAGTAGAGCTAACTCTAAGATCCCTAAGGGAAGGTTTGACAGGGCTATACCACCTTACCAACACCGACTATTGCTCCAGATACGAATGGGCGAAGGAGTATTTTAAATTAGCCAATATTAAAAAGTTTATATACCCAGCCTATCAGGCGGAGTTTAACCTGCCAGCCAAAAGACCACGCTTTTCTGCCATGAGCAACCAAAAAATAAGTATACTATTAAATGTGGATATTCCCACATGGAAAGAAGAATTAGAAAAATTTGTAAGGGGTGAGGTAAAATAATGAAGGGGATTATCCTTGCAGGGGGTTATGGTACAAGGCTATATCCTGCTACCCAAGTGATTTGTAAGCAACTTCTTCCTGTGTATGATAAACCGATGATATATTATCCCCTGTCCACATTGATGCTTGCAGGTATAAGGGACATATTGATTATCTCCACTCCTCAGGATACTCCAAGGTTTGAGGCCTTACTAAAAGATGGCTCCCATTATGGGATAAAACTATCCTATAGGGTACAACCTAAGCCCGAGGGTATTGCACAAGCCTTTATAATTGCAGAAGATTTTATAGCCGGCGATGATGTATGTTTGATCTTAGGAGACAATATTTTATACGGGCACGGCTTGCCAGATCTTTTGAAAAAGGCTATAAACACCGTAAAGGAAGAAAGAAAAAGTGTTATTTTTGCTTACTATGTAAAAGATCCAGAAAGATATGGAGTGGTAGAGTTTGATAAAGAAGGAAATGTACTAAGTCTTGAAGAAAAACCCAAAAATCCAAAGTCTAAGTATGCAGTTGTAGGGTTATATTTTTATACATCCGATGTAGTAGATATAGCAAAAAGCATAAAACCATCTGATAGGGGCGAGCTTGAGATAACCGATGTAAACAAGGAATACCTTATGAAAGGAAAGCTTAAGGTAGAGCTTTTAGGTAGAGGTTTTGCTTGGCTTGATGCAGGCACTCATGACTCTCTTCTTGAAGCAAGCCTATTTATTCAAACTATAGAAAAAAGACAAGGATTAAAAATAGCCTGTATAGAAGAAATAGCTTATAGAAGTGGATGGATTAGTAAAGAGCAATTAAAAGCATTGGCAGAGCCTTTGGTTAAAAGCGGATATGGAGATTATTTATTAAAGATAGCAGAACAATAAAGGAGAAAGAAAATGAATAGTTATATAGCACAAGGAGGCCTTAGATGGGTTATAAACCTCTAATATCAATTATATCACCAACATATAATCACGAAAGATATATTGAAGAGTGCATAGAGTCTGTACTTTGCCAATCATATGAAAATTGGGAGATGATAATAGTAGACGATGCATCAACAGATAAAACTCCAGAAATAGTTCAAAAGTATGTGAATAAAGATAGTAGAATAAAATTGATAAGACATAATGAAAACTATGGAAGTTTGTATTTAGATAAGACCTATAATGAAGCCTTGAGCTTAGCGAAAGGAGAATGGATTGCAATTTTGGAAGGAGATGATGTATGGCTACCATATAAATTAGAAAAACAGGTTGAAATATTAAATAAATATCTTTCTGAAAATATTGTTTTATTAAGCAGTTTTCCAGGATTTATCCGAGAAGATCTTAACATAGTAACAGTTCCCAACCTCAAAGTTAGCCTTTCTTTTAAAAATATACCTAAAAATAAACCCTATAATGCCATGGAGTTTCTTTTACTGGGTTTAAACCCTGTTTATTCTCAAACAGCCTTAATAAAAAGGGAGGTTTTAGAAAAAGTCGGTGGATTTATTCAAAAACCAAGAGAGATCAGGTTAGTAGACTTTCCAACATGGCTAAGGT
>JBKBMM010000152.1:0-2254 GCA_046295835.1 Caldimicrobium sp. | reverse complement strand
TACCATTCTGATATAAGGGCAGACCTATCCCTAATTCCAGGACCTCAAAAACTAAAGGACCTCTTCATGGAGCACACCATAAGAAAAAAGCTTTCAATGGCAGATCTTATTTTGACCCCTTCTAAAATTCAGGAAGAGTTTTTAAAAGACTTTGAGCTTGAAAAGGTCATGACCATAAACTTGGGAGTAGATACTCAAATCTTTAATCCATCCCAAAAAAATCCTAACTTTGACCTAATCTTAGGTCTAAAGGAGAGGAAATATAAGCTTCTTTATGTGGGCAGGCTATCTATAGATAAGAATATAAGCCTTCTTCTTGAAGTTTTCCAGCACCTTGATCCTTCTCTTTATCACCTTGTAATCGCTGGAGACGGCCCTCAAAGGAAAAGGGTGGAAAGCTTTTCAAAAAAACTTCCCAATTTAACCTACTTAGGTTACATACAGAGGGAAGAGGAGCTTGCTCAACTTTACGCAAGCTGTGATATATATGTAAGTACCTCTTTTAGAGAAACCTATGGGCTTTCTTTTCTCGAAGCTCAAGCCTGCGGATGCATTTTAGTAGCCTTTGATATGGGCTTGGAAACACAACCCTTCAAAGAATTCTTGGCAAGAGAATTAACTCATGAGGCCTTTTACAAAGCTATAATTAAAGCTTCAAGGACATTAAGCCCATCTCTCAAAGAAACTATAAGCTCTTACATTGCAAATAACTTTTCTTGGGCATCCACTTTTAAAAAACTAATAGATGTGTATTCTGAATGCACCTTGACCAAAAAATTGAGAACTTACAGAAATCACCAAATTAAAGCCTATGCCAGAAAATAATTCCCGGCTCCTATGTTTACCCCAAAATGATATGTAGGGGCAATTCAAGAATTGCCCACAAAAGGGTAATTAAAGAATCACCTACAAAAGGGCAGTTTAGGAACAGCCCCTATAATTTATTAAAAAATCCGTAGAGGTATTTCATGAATTACCCAAAAAACCTTAGGGACAACCCAACAACAAATAAAAACAAATCAAAAAATGTTACTAAATAAAAATAATATTGAAAAAAGGCTATAATATGATATAATATAAAATAAAAACCATGAGACTCTTATTAACTTTTAAGAGTCAAAGAAGTGTAAATATTCCCCAAAATCTAAGAAAATCTTTTATATCTTTTATAAAAAAGACCTTTGAGGCAGCAAATAGCGAATTTTATAATACTCTTTTTAGTGAGAAAAGGGCAAAGCCCTATGTTTTTTCCTCTTATTTAGGAGAAGAATTCCAAAAAAGAAAAATTGGTGAAAAAATTTCAGTAATTTTTTCAAGCGGAGATTTTTCTGTCTTTTCTTATTTCTGGAATGGAATCCTTGCTTTAAAGGAAAATAAAAATGATTTCATAAAAATTAATGACAGTAATTTTCAACTCCTAAATGTCTTATTATTGCAGGAAAGAAAAATAAAAAGTACTCAGGTTATATTTAAAACTATAGGCGTTTCAGTTTTAACAGATCCAGAAAAATCTCCAGATGACTTTAAGAACTGGTTTATAATTCCCCAAAAAGACAATCTTGAGAGATTTAACGCGGTCTTGAGAAAAAGGACAGAAGAGCGATTAAAGTATATAAAAGGAATAGAAAAAAAGGTAAATCTTGAGTTTTTACTTTTAGAGGAGAATTCAATACAGGAAACTATAATTCCCCATTATAATGGATTTGTAAGGGGTTTTAGAGGCAAGTTTATTTTAAAAGGTGATATAGAAGTTTTACAGTTTTTATATGATTTTGGCTTTGGTGTTAGAACAGGCCAGGGCTTTGGACTTTTAGATATAATAAAAGAAATTTGATTTGATTTTTAAATATGCTTAAATTTTCTTTAATACCTTTTGATGTTTTATATTTTGGTAGTGGAAGACCTTTCAATTTTAATGTTCAAGAAACAAGCTCTGTTTTTCCTCCCCTCCCAAACACCCTCGCAAGTAGTGTCTGTAGTAAACTTTATCATGAAAAGAAAATAAATGTGGAAAATGTCCTTAAAAAATTTTATGGTCCTTTTTTGGAAAAGGATGGAAAAATTTTATTTCCCAAACCACTCGACATCCTCTCTGAAAAGAAGAAACACGGTGGGGACATAAGTGGAGTTAATCTAATTGAAAAATTCAACTTGCTTAATCCTACTTACACTGATTGTAAAGATTTAAAAGGTCTTTTATGGCAAAATGAAAAAAGTAAAGAATTTGAGGTTTTTGAAGGTTTTATAACTCTTG
>JBKBMM010000151.1:0-2275 GCA_046295835.1 Caldimicrobium sp. | reverse complement strand
ATTATCTAATTCAATTTTAATTAGGGTGTCTTTGAGAGCTTTAGCTACTTTCAAATTAAATCCAGGAAGTTTTGCTAAATCTTCAAGAGGACAATCCACAATTTCTTTCCAATCCTTAAAATTACTTAAAAGTATTTTTTTTCTTTTAAGGCCAATTCCTGGTATTTTATCTAAAATACTTTCAAAATTAAGCTTCTGAAAGGTCTTCTGACTAAAACTTAGAGCAAATCGATGTGCCTCATGAGTAATTTTACCTAAAAATCGATAGATTCTGTGATGTTTAGGTAAAAGCTTGGGATTTTTTCTGCCAGGTAAATAAACTTTTTCTGGATTTCTTCTTTCATCTTTAGCTATACTTCTTATGTCTATATGAGTAACTTCCAGATCTCGTGCCGCAGTTAAAGCAACCTCTAAATGACCTTTTCCTCCATCAATTAATAAAAGATCAGGAAGATCATTTTCCTCTAATCCCCTCTTTAACCTTCTATAAACCACTTCATAGAGCATAGTATAATCATCCTTATACACTCCTTTAATTTTGTAATGACGATATTTCTTTTTCTCAGGCACTCCGTGATGAAAGGCTACAAGTGCCCCCACCCTTGCTGAACCTCCGTATTGTGAAAGGTCAATAGCTTCAATATAATTAGGCTCCTCTTCTAATTGTAGAAATTTTTTTAGTTCTTCTGCCAGTTTTTCATAATCAGATTCCTCTCCCTTCCTTTCTAAATTTATATAATTTTGTAAATTTTTTTGTGCTAACTCTCTTAAATATGTATATTGGACATTATTGGTGTAAAATTCCAAATTTACTGAATTTCCTCTATATTCACTTAAAACCTTTGCATATTCTTCTAAACTTTCAATTTCCTCTGTGATAACTATAGTTTCAGGAATTACTTTCCCATCAATATAGTATTGTAAAAGGACTTCATTGAGAGTAGATTCTTTGTTCAATGGAATCTTTACAGAAAAGGTTTGATAACCATAGAGGTATCCATATCGTACAAATAGAATGATATAAAAATCCTTATCTTCAACTCTTTTTCTCTCCCAAAAATCCAAATCCTTGGGTTCAGTTAAAACTACTGATTGTTTTTCAAGGATAAATTCAAGGTCTCGCAATCTATCTCGCAAAAAGGCAGCTCTTTCAAATTCCCATTTTTCAGCTAATTCATGCATTTCTCTTTTCCATTTCTCTAAAAGTTCTTGTCCTTTCCCTTGAAAAAAATCAACTATACCATTGACAAGCTCTGCATATTCTTCCTTGGGAATTTTTTTTACACACGGGGCAAGACATTTTTTAATTTGATAATAAATACAAGGTGTTTTTCTTCTTTGCATCTCAGCCAAAGTACATCTTCTCAGAGGAAAAGTTTTTGAGAGAAGTTTTAATATTTCTCTTATTCCCTTTGTTGAGGTAAAAGGACCAAAGTATAGGGCTTTGTCCCCCTTTTTCCGCCTGCGAACAATCTGAAGGGATGGATATGGATCCTGTAAAGAGATTCTAATAAAGGGAAAACTTTTGTCATCCTTTAAAAGGACATTATATTTAGGTCTATACTTCTTTATTAAGGTTGCTTCAAGCAAAAGCGCTTCCTTTTCAGTAGAGGTTAAAAAGTATTGCAAACTTTTTGCCTCTTTAAGTAAATGATAGATCTTTGGGTTTGAGGCGCTATCTCTGAAATAGTTTGATATTCTTGCCCTTAAGTTTTTGGCTTTGCCAACATATAAAACCTCTCCTTTCTCGCTTTTAAATAAATAAACTCCTGATTCTTGAGGTAGATCCTCTAATCGTATTTCAAAATTTAATACCATCTCTTCCTATTTACATAATTTTAAAACTCCTTTATAAAAAAACCAAGGGTTTTCAGACTTTGTAAAGTTGCTCTTAAAAGATAATAATTTTCCTTTTTTCATTGAGAATTAAGGACTAAAAGTTGAGTCCATATTATTGTAAAACTTATTATAAAAACTAATAAATTTTATTGAAATTTTAAATTTGACTAACAGAATCAATTTTCTTAAAATAATATAAAAATTGTTAAGGGGGGATAGGTATGAAGAAGGTTTTTACTAAAACAATAGTTGGTATAAGTTTTATAGTAGGTGGAGCATTAATAAGTCATGGTTTAAATGCTACCAATGGAAATCCAAATCAGGACAAACCAATAATTCTTAAAACTTGTGCTGTATCAGGTTGTCATCAAGCCTCTCCTTCAGTTCTCAGAGGGAATGCGGTTTCTGTATCAATGAAAGCTGAGTTACTTCAGAT
>JBKBMM010000150.1:0-2321 GCA_046295835.1 Caldimicrobium sp. | reverse complement strand
CTTTTACCCTTTCCTTGTAAAAATTATATATTTCGGCAAATCTAATTAAAGTCCTTCTAAAACTCTGACCCAAAAGACTCTCCTTATAGGTCTTCATCTCCTTTACTATACTTGAAAATTCATAGTTTTGTTCAAGAAATCTTCCCCATTCGTCAAGTTCCTCTTTGATCTTGCGAAAAACAAAAAAATTTAAAAAGATAAAATACCAAGAAAGTATACTCATCAGTATCAAAAAGCCAAGCACAATTTTCCCCACAAGACCTGCTTGTAAGAAAAATTTAAGAAATTCCATCTTCTTCCTCCCATAAAAATTCAGAAATATTTCCTTTTAGACCTAAAAACTTTAAAAATACCTTAAGAGCTTCTAAACCCTCACCCTCCAATTTATAAGTATACTCATTTACAAAGGTTTTTACATGTCTAAAAAGGGTCTCCCTATCCATTTCCTGAGCATATTGCTTTAATAAAGGGTATATCTCTTCTTGATGTTGCAAGGCATATTCTAAACTTTTTCTGAAAAGTTTTAAAATTGTTCTTTTTATATCCTTAGGAAGATCCCTTTTTATAAAGAAACCTCCTAAAGGTAGAGGTAGATGTGTCTTCTTTTCCCAAAGTTCTCCCAAATCGCTTATTTTAAAAAGACCATATTTTTCGTATACAAAACGTCCTTCATGAATAAGTATACCTAAATCAACTTTTCTTGCCTTTAATGCAGGAATAATTTCATTGTAAGGTATAAAAATTTTCTCCACATAAGCTGTGCCAAAAAAGAGGTTCCATAGAAAATGAGCCGTGGTATATTTACCGGGAATAGCAATTTTAAGACCTAAAAAATTTTCTTTTAGATGAGTGTTTGAGACTAAAATTGGCCCTACACCAAAACCAAGGGCTGCACCTGCTCCTAAAATTTCATAATCTTCAAATACTTCAGGATAAACTGCAAAGGAGGCTTTGATTACTGGAAATTCTTTTTTAAGAATAGCTTCATTTAAGCTTTCTATATCAGCAAAGTGAAAGGATAAAGCAAAGGGAGACAAAATTTTTTTTAGAATTAATCCTGATAAAAAAAAGACATCATTAGGACAGGGAGACAAGGCTATTTCCAATCTCGTAGGATGCACTCCCAAACCTCTCTTAGGACCTTTCCAGCTTTTTCTATCTCCCAACTCCTTTCTGGATATTCCAATAAATTACTAATCACTCTTATTTCAATTAGAGATGTTTTTAATCTTCTTGCAGCTCTTGCTACTCCAAAACCTTCCATATTTTCAGCTAAGACTTGAAACTTTTCTCCTATAAAATAGGCTCTTTTTTTATCGAAGGTTGCGCTACAAACTGTTCCCAAAGGTCCACCCTGGGGATTAAAACCATTGATTTCTAAAAGATAGATCATTTTCTCAGTATAGACATGAGTTAGGGGACAATAATCCCAAGCTGGAATATTTTCTGGAAGGGGTGTGAGATGGGTCTCATATTTTCTGCCAAAATCTACAAATTTTTCACAGGTGGCAACTACCACATCGCCAATATTCATTTCACTTTGAGGATAAGCTCCTGCAAAGCCAGTTAAAAAGGCAAGATTTGGCTTTCTTTCAAGAAAGATTTCATAAGCAGAAAGAGCTGCATCAACAGGCCCTACCCCAATTAAATGCATATCTATAGGTAAACCTTCTAAAAATTTTGCCTCTAAATGACTAGGTACAAGAACTAATAGTTTCTTCAATGAGTTGAACCTCCCAATCATCTAAATAATACACATCAACTGTGATTCCTAAATTATAAAGCTCACTAACCAAAAAATCAACTTCAAGAACTCTCAAGAGATTACCTTCTGAATAAAAGGGTAAAAACAATTGTACCTTAGGTGGATCAATATTTATTACCTTAATCTCAATTTTAGCCTCTTCTGGAAGCCCTTTTATATTCTTTTTAAAAAAATTTTTTACAAAAAGTCTTAAATCTTTTTCAGAGCGAAACTTCTTCAAGTTCTTCATAAAATTTTCTCTTTTCCAAAATTTCTTTTGCCCTCTCTAAGACCTTAAAAAGATTTAAAAGACTCACTTCTTTTACTTCTCCATAGAGATAATCTAAGGCTTGAGGAATAAACTTTAGAAAAAATTTTTTTCCTTTAAAATAAGATAAATTCACATAAGCACCAAGGGCTTGCATATGCCTTTGAACTCTCAAATAGGAAAGACTCTCATAAAATCTTCTCTCATCAAAGCCTTTATCTTTTTCCCTTCTTTTTTGAATGTAATAGGCCACAAGTTTTTCCCTTAGGGTGTCATCTAATTTATAATAGGGATCCCAAAGAAGGGAGA
>JBKBMM010000149.1:0-2378 GCA_046295835.1 Caldimicrobium sp. | reverse complement strand
CATTAAAAAGGCAGAAATAGGCAAATGTTTGGGAAGGTTTTCCAAAAGATCTGAAAAAAAATATCCTGCTACAGCCTGAGATAGAGCTCTTGCCCAGAATTTTGGAAAAGAAAACTCGTTAAAGGTTGCTCTCATTAGCTTTTGAGAAATTAAGCCAAGAGCTAAAATTTTAGCAGTGTTTTCTCCTAAGACCATTAAAGCTAAACGAGGACTGCTAATTATAGATTCTCCTTTACGAAAGATGGGAGAATTAGCTATCTCTATCAAAAAATTGCTCACCTCACTTTCAGTAATAAAAAACTCTTCTAATTCTCTATCACTTTTAACCAAAAAATTTTGAAGAATTTTTTGAGCAAGCTCTGGAAGAAGTGGAAGATCTGCTTTTTCTTTTTTAATTAGCTCTTCTAAAATGCCCATTGGCTATTTAAAGTAAGGTGATAAAATTTAAAGTAAGCACTATTTTAGATTAATTTATCGTAATGACAAGAGAAATTCTTTAATTTAGGAGGGTGCTATGGATGAAAATCTTAAGGAGCAGGTACTAAAGATTGCCAAGGAAGCCAAAGAGGCTTCAAAAACATTAGCTCAGCTATCCTCTACAACTAAGAATGAAGTTCTTTTAAGGGTTGCCAAAAAAATAAGAGAAAAAAGGGAATTTTTAAAGGAAGTGAATGCAAAGGATGTAAATCTTGCTATAGCTTCAGGTCATACAAAGGCTTTTATCGATAGGCTTACTTTGAGTGATAAGGTTATAGAGGGGATGGCTAAAGGTTTAGAAGAGGTTGCAGCCCTTCCTGATCCCGTGGGAGAGATTGTTAAAATGTGGAGAAGGCCCAATGGTTTACTTGTAGGAAGGATGAGAATCCCTCTTGGGGTTATTGCCATTATTTATGAGAGTAGACCTAATGTAACTATTGATGCTTCTGGGCTTTGCTTTAAAAGTGGAAATGCTGTAATTTTGAGGGGTGGAAAAGAGGCTTTGAATTCTAATTTAGCTTTAGTGGAAATCTTTAAAGAAGTTTTATCTGAAATGGGGTTACCCACTTCAGTTGTCCAGATTATTCCCACTCCTGATAGACAGGCCATGGAATATATGCTTGAATTAGAAGAATATATAGATTTGGTTATTCCAAGAGGAGGAGAAGGACTGATTAGGTTTGTAACAGAAAAGGCCAAAATGCCAGTGATAAAACACTATAAAGGGGTTTGTCATGTATATGTAGATAATGAAGCTGATTTAGAAAAGGCTATTAAGATCTGTGTAAATGCTAAATGTCAAAGACCAGGAGTTTGTAATGCTATGGAGACCCTTCTTGTACATAAAGAAATAGCTCCAAAATTTTTGCCAGCTATTGCCAAAGAATATGAAAAGTATCAAGTAGAGATTAGAGGATGTGAGGAGACTCTAAAATACATACCTAAGGCTAAAAGGGCAACTTCTGCTGATTATGGTTTTGAGTTTTTAGATTTAATTTTAGCAGTAAAAGTAGTAGAAAGCATAGAGGAAGCTATACAACATATCGCTCAATATGGAAGCAATCATACTGAGGCTATTGTAACTGAGAACTATACTAAGGCTATAAAGTTTCTAAAGGAAGTGGATGCAAGCTTAGTTTTAGTTAATGCATCCACGAGATTTAATGACGGTGGTGAGCTTGGACTTGGGGCTGAAATTGGAATTTCTACTACTAAGATTCATGCTTATGGGCCTATGGGACTTGAAGAACTTACCACTACTAAGTTTATAGCCTTTGGTGATGGGCAAATCAGAAATTAAAATAGGACTTTTAGGAGGAACCTTTGATCCACCTCACTTAGCTCATCTAAGAATTGCCGAAGAGGCAAGAATAGCCTTTAATCTCTTCGAAATATGGTTTATACCAGCGGGATATCCTCCTCACAAGGAAAATCCACCCTCTCCCTTTGAGATTCGCTTAGAAATGCTGAAATTAGCTACTAAGAATAATCCCTTCTTTCAAACCCTTGATATAGAAAAAGAAGAAAAACCCTCTTACACCTTTAAAACCTTAGAAAAATTGAAAAAGCTTTATCCTCATTATAGTTTTTTTCTTCTTTTGGGATGGGATGCTTATTTAGAGATAGAAACATGGTGGCATTATGAAAAATTTCTTGAATATGTGGAATTGATTGTACTCTCAAGAGGTGCTGGAGATTGGAGCAAGGCTAAAGAGGTCGTAAAAAATAAGGCCTTAAAGCTTTGGGGAGAAAAAAGTATAGATAAAGTTCATTTTTTACAAGTTTTTCCTCTTGAAATTTCCAGTACAAAGATAAGAAACTTAATCAAAGAAGAGAAAAGTATTAGATATCTTGTTCCAGAGGAAGTGTATTTTTATCTTCAAAAAAATGCTCTATATAAA
>JBKBMM010000148.1:0-2393 GCA_046295835.1 Caldimicrobium sp. | reverse complement strand
TTCACTTTCTGGGTGTCCCATTCTACCAACAAAATTGCGATTAGTGGTTGCTAAGGCCTTTTCTCCCTTTGCTAAAATACCCATATGACCTCCTAAACAAGGACCACAGGTGGGCGGAGAAATAATGGCACCTGCTTCTAAAAAGATTTCTATTAATCCTTTTTTCAAGGCTTTTCTATATATCTTGGGAGTAGCAGGAATAATTATACATCTTAGATTTGAATTTATTTTTTTTCCTTTTAAAATTTTAGCTGCTATTTCTAAATCTTCGTATCTTCCATTTGTGCAGGAGCCAATCACCACTTGATCTATATATATCTTTTTGGGGAGATCCTTTACAAAGGTAACATTTGAAGGAAGATGGGGAAGAGCCACAACTAAATCAATTTTGGATACATCATATTCTTTAATATCCACATAATTTGCTTTTTTGTCTGCTTTTAGTATAAGAGGTTTTTTGGTTAAAATTCCTTTTAAGTAGTTAAGGGTCTTTTTATCTGCCTCTATTAGCCCCACTTTTCCACCAGCTTCAATAGCCATATTTGCCATGGTCATTCTTTCTGCCATGGAAAGTTTTTTGATTACTTCTCCAGTAAATTCCATAGCCTTGTAAAGTGCTCCATCAACTCCTATATCTCCAATAGTATAAAGAATTAGATCTTTTCCAGTAACCCATGGCTTTAGTTTCCCATAATATACAAATTTAATAGATTCAGGAACCTTAAACCAAATTTTTCCAGTAATCCAGGCTGCTGCAAGATCAGTTGATCCTACCCCTGTGGCAAAGGCGCCAAAAGCACCGTAAGTACAAGTATGACTATCTGCACCAATAATTATATCTCCTGGACAAACCAACCCTAATTCAGGTAACAAGGCATGTTCTATACCGCAACATCCTCCTTCATAATAATGCTTAACTCCGTACCTTTTGGCAAATTCTCTACAAATTCGTACCTGCTCTGCACTCTTAATATCTTTATTAGGTGTAAAATGATCCATCACAAGAACAACCTTTTCGGGATCAAAAAGTTTATTGATACAAGTTGATTCAAAAACTTTAATTGCTAAAGGCCCAGTAATATCATTAGCTAAGGTCAAATCTACAGGAACTTCTACTAATTCCCCTGGCTCAACTTTAGAGACATTAAGTTTTTCTGCCAAAATTTTTTCAGCAAGTGTCATGGGCTTTTTTTTCATATTTTCTCCCCTTTCCCTATCTATAATTTAATTGGCTAATATAACTTTTTTTTTGATGTATTTCAAGAGTTAATTATCAAGAGTTAATTAATGGTTATCTTGTTCTATTGATAAGAAAAGAATTCAAAAAGTTTTTACAAAGTTTTTAAAATCCTCTATAAAAGCCTGAATAATATCTTCTTCAGTATGATAGTAAGATATTTTTATGAGTGCAATCTTGGGATCTAAAACTGTAATGGAACATAAGTGATCATAACCTTCTAACAAGAATTTGAACATACCAATATAGTTAGAAGGAAGTTGGACAATCTTTTCTTTGCTGTGAAAAGAAGTAAGAAAGAGGGAGGAAGGCATCACTTCCTCCCTCTTGCATGACTATTCTCTTTCTTTTCTTTGAGGTGCTCTTCTTGGTCTTTGTGGAGTGCCAGCATCAAGAACCTTTACTTTAGAAGCCTGCTCTCCTTTGGGGCCTTGCACTACTTCAAACTCCACTGTTTGCCCTTCTCTAAGGGTTTTGAAGCCGGGCATGTCAATGGCTGAAAAATGCACAAAGACATCCCCACCTTCCTCCTTAGAGATGAACCCATAACCCTTCTTCTCATCAAACCACTTAACTTTACCTTTAAACATCTTACACAAACCTCCTAAAAATTTATTCCTAAAAAGAAGAATAAACCAAAAAAAATTTTTGTAAAGGGGGTAATGAAAAAAAATTTTTATTATAAAATTATTAAAGGATGTTCTAATGAATTTTAAATGAATTTTAAAAGAATTTTAAATATATGTGGGGACCTCTTTCTATAGAGAATTTTCGTTTTTTTATCTTAGGGCACTTTCTTTCTTTTACAGGTTCCTGGATTCAGACTACAGCTCTACACTGGCTTATCTATAATTTTCGACATTCTACTTCTGATTTAGGTTTATTTATTTTTTTAACTACTTTTCCTTCTATATTTATTACTCTTTTTTCTGGATTCTTAATTGATCGCTTTAATAAAAAAAGTTTTTTGAAACTTTTACTCTGCCTATCTATTTTTCCACCCCTTTTTATGGGACTTTTAGTCTATTTAGGATATTTTAATTTTTGGATTTTTTTATTTTTATCTTTTTTGGGCACTGTTTTTGCTTCTATTGATATGCCATTAAGGCAGGTATTTATAAGTGAAATTGTTCCCCCATTGTATTTGACAAAAGCC
>JBKBMM010000147.1:0-2444 GCA_046295835.1 Caldimicrobium sp. | reverse complement strand
CAATAAAAATTTGATGAGGTATAGAATGAGTGTTTCCGAGATCTTAGAAAGAGCTAAGTTAATTGCTACACTTGGTATAAAAACAATTGTTCTCCAATCCGGTGAAGATCCATTCTATACTACTGAAATTATGAATGAAATAATAACTAATATAAAAAAGCTTAATGTTGCAATTACTTTAAGTATTGGTGAACGTTCTTTTGAAGAATATAGGGTATGGAAAGAGTTATGGCGAGTTACGTGAAGAAATTGATCATGTGGCAAAGGAAATTATAAGAGAAATTATAACAAGTAACTCTTAATGAGGGGGTTGTGAGAATGGGGTCAAGGAAAGAGGGGATATTCATGAAATTTGATATTGATTGGGAAAGGTATCCTTGGAAAGGCATAAAAGAAAAAATACTTGATATAAATAGAAGAATTGAGGAATCAAAAGAAATAGATGCTTTACTTGAAGGTTTAAGTGGCGGATATATACCTTCTGGCCCATCAGGTCTTATTACAAGAGGGCGGGATGATGTGCTTCCCACAGGGAGAAATTTTTACTCACTTGATCCTTATAGGATCCCCACAAAGGCTGCTTGGATAGTTGGTAAGAACCTGGCAAAGGCACTTTTGACAAAATTTTTGAAAGATGAGGGAAAATATCCAGAAAATATAGCTTATTATTGGATGTGCAATGATATAATGTGGGCTGATGGAGAAGGTATGGCAATGATTATGTATTTACTTGGTGTTGAGCCTCTATGGTATACAAATGGAAGGATAAGAGGCTTTAAAATAATACCATTAGAAGAATTAGGTAGGCCACGAATAGATGTCACTATTAGAGTTTCAGGAATAATTCGTGATAATTTTCCTAATTGCATCGAATTAATTGATGAGACTATACAGGCAGTAGCAGCCCTGGATGAACCTGTAGATATGAATTATATTAAGAAACACACTCTGGAACACCTGGGGCAAGAAATACATTCTAAGGAACAATGGAGAGAGGCTACATTTCGTATATTTTCTAGTAAACCTGGCACTTATCAGGCAGGTACCCAACTTGCCGTATATGCCTCTGCCTGGAAGACTGAAAAGGATCTCTCTGATATATTTATATATTGGAATGGTTATGCTTATGGTAAGAGTGTGTTTGGAGCAAAAGCACACAGAATTTTGGCAGAAAACTTAAAAACAGTTGATATTGTTTTCAATAAGGTAATCACAGATGAATATGACCTTTTTGGATGTTGCTGTTATTTTGGAACTTATGGTGGTTTAACAGCAGCTGCTAAAACACTTTCTGGAAAAAAAATACAAACTTATTATGGAGATACTAGAGAGCCTCATTTAGTTGAGGTTAAAGATCTTGCTGAAGAAATAAGTAGGGTGGTTAGGACAAAGTTACTTAATCCTAAGTGGATTGAAGGAATGAAGCGTCACGGATACAAAGGAGCTGGAGATATATCAAAAAGAATTGGCAGGGTCTATGGATGGGAGGCAACAACACAGGAAGTGGATGACTGGATATTTGATGATATAGCGCGCACCTATGTGCTTAATGAAGAAAACCGCCGGTTTTTTGAGGAACATAATCCTTGGGCACTTGAAGAAATAGCAAGAAGGCTCATTGAGGCTCTGGAGAGGGGACTTTGGAAACCTGCTCCCGATATTAAGGATACTCTAAAAAAGATCTATGTAGAAATTGAGGGATGGATTGAGGAAAAATTAGGAGAGGCTGAGGGTGAATTTCAAGGAGGTAGAATTGATATTGTAACAAAGGATGAGATTGAAAGCTGGAAGAAAAACATAGAGGAGGCACTTAAATGATTTTTCCCTTTACAGCAATAGTAAATCAAGAAGAGATGAAGCTAGGATTAATTTTAAATGTAATTGATCCCACTATTGGAGGATTATTGATAATGGGTGAAAAAGGAACAGCTAAGAGTACAGCTGTGCGAGCTTTAGCTGAACTGTTGCCCGAAATAGAGGTATCTAAGGGATGTAAATTTAATTGTGATCCAAAGGGAGATTTATGTCCAGAATGTAAAGAAAAACTTGAACAAAGGGGCTTTCTTGAGATTGAAAAAAGAAAAATGCAGGTTGTGGAACTACCTCTTGGGGTAACAGAAGATAGAGTAGTGGGTACACTTGATATTGAATCAGCCATAAAGAAGGGAGAAAAAAGATTTGAACCGGGTATCTTAGCAAAGGCAAATAGAAACTTTCTTTATATTGATGAGGTAAATTTACTTGAGGATCATATTGTAGACTTGCTTCTTGATTCTGCTGCTATGGGTATAAATACAGTAGAAAGAGAGGGGATCTCTTTTTCTCATCCAGCAAGATTCATTCTGGTAGGTAGTATGAATCCAGAGGAAGGAGAATTAAGACCACAGCTTTTAGATCGTTTCGGTCTCTCAGTGAATGTCTCTGCAGTTAGAAATAAAGAGGAA
>JBKBMM010000146.1:0-2459 GCA_046295835.1 Caldimicrobium sp. | reverse complement strand
AAATATATTTGAATTTCCTAAACTCTTTTCAGAAACAAAGATTATTAAATTAGAACAAAACTACAGAAGCACCCAACCTGTTTTGGACTTGGCTAATGCAGTAATTGAAAACTCAAAAATAAAATACACTAAGGTTCTTTATACTTTGAAGAAAGGTGGAGAAAAACCAATCCTTTTTAGGGCTAAAGATGAGACTGAGGCCAGCCAATTTGTAGCAGATAAAATTCTTGAACTACGAGAAAAGGGGCTAAAACTCTCTCAGATGGCTGTACTTTTTAGGTCTGCCTATCATTCCTATGATTTAGAAGTAGAACTCACAAAAAGAGGAATTCCCTTTATAAAATATGGAGGTTTAAAACTTTTAGAAGCAGCTCATATAAAAGACTTATTAGCTATTTTAAAAATTCTTCTTAATCCTCAAGATTTTCTCTCGTGGAATAGAATTCTTTTACTTATGGAAGGGATTGGCCCTCGCACCGCTGAAAAAATTATTAATACTTTAAAAAATGACCCTTCCTTCTTTTCTCCCTCTAAATTAAAAAGCCTCTTACCATACGCGGACTTTATGAAATTCTCAGAAGTATATTTTAGTATTAAACCCTATGCAGAAGCTCCCACTGAAATTCTCCAAAAAGTATGGGAATTTTATGAACCCATCTTTCAGCGGATTTACTATGAAGATTATTACAGGAGGGTTAAAGATTTAGATGGTTTACTTGCTCTTTCCGCTAAATATGCCTCCTTAGACGAATTTCTTTCAGATTTGCTCCTTGAACCTATTGAAATAACTGATATAGAGAGAGCACCAAATAAAGAAGACTCTCTTGTTCTCTCAACTATACATTCAGCCAAGGGGCTTGAATGGCACACTGTGTTTATCCTTTCTTTAATTGAGGGTAGATTTCCTTCTTTACACTCTCTACAGAAAGAAGAAGAGCTTGAGGAAGAAAGAAGACTCTTTTATGTGGCTGTTACACGGGCAAGAGAACAACTGTTCTTAATCTCCCCTCTTTTAGTTTATATTCCAGGAGAAGGAAAAACCTTTGCAAAGCCCTCAAGATTTATTCAGGAAATCTCATCCTCTCTTTTAAAGGAAATTTCCTCTAAACCTTTCAGTAAAACCTTGCCTAAGGAAATAAAATCACCAGCACCTGCCAAGGAAGAATATACGGGATTTTCTCAATTTAAAGTAGGAGATTTGGTAAGGCACCCCCATTTTGGAGAAGGTGAGGTAATAGAAGTTTTGGGAGAAAGAATTAAAGTAAATTTTACCTATAAAGGCCCAACCCTCCTACATTTAAAATATACCTCTCTGGAAAAACTTTTATGAAAGAAAAATTTATTCTTGCCTCAAAACTTAAAGAAAGAATTTTAATTAAAAACTTTTCTTTAAACTCCTTTAAAAAACTCCCTTGGGAAATTTATCAAAAATTGCCCCACCTTTTAAACAATTTTTTACTCTTATATGGCAATGATATTTACAAACCTGAAGTAAAAATACTTTCTGATAGCAGCATGGTTATAAAGAGATCGGAAAAACTTCCTCCTTTTTCCGTAGGAGAAATTTTGCTTTTGATTTTACCCTTTGCAGATAAGAGATTTATTTTTCAAAGCAAAGTACTTGAAGAAAAAGAAGAAGGCTATGTTTTAGAAATCCTTGATCCAAGAACCTATGAGAGAATACATAATAATAAGCAAATTCCTGTCTTTTTATATTTCATCTCACCTAAGTATGTACAGGAATTAATTCAAAAGGAAGAATATCAACTTTTTAGAGAGAGCAATTTTTCTCCGGAACATAGTAGTCTTTTAGAGGAAATCCATCTTTATGACTTAATTTTGAATGCAACCCATAGTATTGATGAGACCTTTAAAAAATTGATTAAAAAACCGCTGTTAGTGAGCAACTTAGTTAATATTTCAAAAGCAGGGCTTGCCACCCAAGCTTTCGGACAAATTAACCTTGAAGATGAGTTTAATCTCTTTTATCTAAATTTTAGCATACCCTTTTCTAATAAAAATATAAAAATAGGACTTTTCTCCCATTTAAGGAATCTCACATATAAAGAGAATAAAACCTATTTTCATTTTGCTTTTTTAATTAGTTTAAAGGAAGAATTTTGGGAGTTCTTAAAGAAAGCAATTTTAGCTTAGGCTAAGAGTTTGTGGCAGATCCTTCTAATTGCTTCAAGGCTTGGCAATTTCGATTGGAAATATAAATGAGCCCTTTCTTTCTCCTCAACTACTTTTATTAAGGAGATCTCATTCTCTTTAGTTATCTTTCTAAAGGATGGCAATAATTTGGTATCTTTTAACAAGATATGTAAAAGTTTGCCTTTTTCTTCGGCAAGGCAGATGCGCAATTTTTTCATAAGAATTTTTAATTCGTAGATATGAAGTAGATTTTCTGCTTCACGAGGCAATTTCCCATATTTATCTTCTAAGAAATCTTTAAATTC
>JBKBMM010000145.1:0-2462 GCA_046295835.1 Caldimicrobium sp. | reverse complement strand
CGGATGCAGTTTTTGTGCAAGCTGATAGATTAGTTTATGTAAGTTTTCCCAAGGTAAATGGAAGAATTACTAAACTTTACAAAAATGAGGGAGATTGGGTGGAGAAAGGAGAGCTTTTGGCAGAAATAGATTTTTCTGATTATATGGCTAAGGTTAGGGCTTTAGAGGAGAGTACCCGAAAGGTTCTTTCGGAGCAAAGTGGTATAGCTTATACTTTGGAGAAATCAAGGCGGGAAATTGATTTAAAAATTGGGCAAACTGAGAGAGAGATAAAAAGTTTAGAGGAACAAAGAAAAGCACAGAGTGCAAAAATTGAGGCACTAAGGGCGAGATTGAAATTTCTAATCAAAGAGCGTAATAGGAGAGAAATTCTTTATAAAGATGGGTTGATTTCTCTTCAAAGTTTGGAAGTTATAGAAACAGAGGAGAGAGAGTTGCGTCATCAAATAGAGGCTGAGGAAGCCCTTCTAAAATCAATTGAGGAGAGGCTTGAGGTTTTGAAAAAGAAACTATTACTTATTGAGAATGAAAGGATTGGGCTTAAAAGTTTAAAGGCACAACTCACTGCCCTTTCTCATCAGGAAAAGGTTTTGCAGGCACAAAAGGATGAAGCTAACCTATATTTGAGCTATTCTCAACTTAAAAGTCCTTTTTCTGGCTACATAGCCAAAAAATTTCATAATGAGGGAGATGTGATAGCCCCTGGCGAGCCTATATATGCTTTAGTTGATCCCGAGAGTTTTTACCTTTTAGTCCTTTTGGAGGAAAATAAATTAAAGGGTGTAGTTGTAGGAGCAAGGGCTAAAATAAAATTAGATGCCTATCCAGATAAAGTATGGAAGGGTGAGGTAGAAACTATTTTGCCTGCCTCTGCTGCAACCTTTGCTTTAGTTCCAAGGGATATTTCTGCAGGTGAGTTTACCAAACTTTCCCAGAGAATCCCTGTAAAAATACGCTTCACTGAGGGTGATCGAAGCCTCTTGAGGGTAGGTCTTAGTGGAAAAGTAGAAATAGAGAGAAAAATCAAATAGATGGAAGTTTATCAAAGGATAACTACCTCTGAGCGGATTTTAATCACTGGGGTTGTTATGATTGGTTTTTTTATGGCTATTTTAGATACTACCATTGTAGATATTGTAGTTCCAAAAATGATGGCTCCGCTGTCAACAGATCTTTATGGTATACAGTGGGTTATAACAGGTTATATGATGGCTGCAGCAACAGCCCTTCTTTTTACAGAAAATTTAGCCAAGTATATAGGTTATGCTTACACATTTCTTATAGGACTATTTATTTTTACCTTTTCAAGTTTTCTCTGTGGTACAGCTCAAAATCTCCCTTCCATGGTACTTTATAGGGTATTGCAGGGCATTGGGGAAGCCTTTATCGCTGCTTCAGCACAAACTATACTTTTTTCTGTTTATCCTCCTGAAAGAAGAGGCCTTGCTATGGGAATTTTTGGGCTGGGAGTTAGTTTTGCACCTGCTCTTGGACCTGTCTTAGGTGGGTTGATTACAGAGCGTCTCTCCTGGCAGTGGATTTTTTATATAAATGTACCCATAGGTATAATTAATTTGATAGCTGGTTTCCTATATCTCCCAAAAGACCTTGGTAGATACAAAATATTTAAATTTAATTTTATAAGTTATATCTTTATTGCTTCTGCTACAATTTCTTTGCTTATTATGCTTTCAAAGGGGCAACAATTAGGCTGGTTTCAATCTCCTTTTATAACCTATTTACTTATGTTTAGTTTGATCTCTTTTTGTCTATATTTCCTAAGTGAATTATTATCAAAGAAGCCCCTTATAAATTTTTCTATTTATAAAATTCCTGAGTTTGGTTTTTCTATGGGGATGCACTTTTTTACCCTTGGTTTTGGCCTATATCAAATTTTTTACCTACTACCCCTTTACTACCAAAATTTGAAGGCTCTTACTACTCTTCAAGCAGGTATCCATATACTCACTTTTGCAATATTTGTAGGGACCTTTAGCATTATTTCTGGATTTCTATCTGATAGGATTTCTCCTATAAAAATTTTACTTTTTAGTTCTATTCTATTTCTCACATCTACCTTTTTCCTTATTCCCAAATTAAATTATTACACTCCAGCCTGGAGATCAACTATTCTTACCATACCCTTAGGTATTTCTATGGGCACTTTTTTTGCTCCATTAACAGCTTTATCTTTGAGGAGACTTGGGCCCTTGACAGGGCTTGGTGTAGTTTTAATGCATTATCAAAGATTTGTGGGAGGCTCCTTTGGAACAGCTCTTGCAACAAATCATTTAGAATATTATACCCAGAAGAATTTTTTGCGACTAACGGAGCTTCAAAATTATCAAAGTGTTAAAAGCTTTATCTTGGAAAAAAGTTTTATAGCTGAAAAGTATTTTCCTTCAGAGATTGCTGAAAAAAAGGTACAAGCCCTTGTATATAAAGCCCAGTATATTCAAGCA
>JBKBMM010000144.1:0-2467 GCA_046295835.1 Caldimicrobium sp. | reverse complement strand
TGGTAAAAAGGCTCAAGAGTATATGGATAAAGGGCAACTTGTGCCAGATGAGATAATTCTTGGTATGGTAAAAGAGAGGCTTTCTCAACCAGATTGTGAAAAGGGCTTCATTTTAGATGGTTTTCCAAGGACGGTAGCTCAGGCAGAGGCTTTAGATAGCCTATTAGCTGAGATGGGTAAAAAGCTTGATGTTGCATTGGCCTTGGTAGTGCCTGATGAATTATTGGTTGAGAGATTAACTGGTAGAAGAACCTGTAAATCTTGTGGGATGATGTATCATATTAAATACAAACCGCCCAAGGTTGAGGGAAAATGTGATCATTGTGGTGGTGAACTATATCAAAGACCTGATGATAATGAAGAAACAGTACGGAACAGATTAAAGGTGTATCATGAAAGCACAGCGCCCCTTATTGATTATTATAACAAAAAAGGAATATTAAAGGAAATAGATGGAAGCAAATCTATAGAGGAGATTACCACTCAGATAATTTCTATTTTAGAGGGAAAGAAGTAAGATTTTTGGGAAGAACAGAATTATTTTAAAATCTCCCCAGGAGATTGAGATTTTACGAGTGGCAAATGCCTTAGTGATGGAGATATTGCTTACCTTGAAAGAAGAAGTTAAGCCAGGAAAATCTACTTATGAATTTGAAGAAAGGGCCCTTGAGTTATGTGAGAAAAAGGGGGTAAAGCCTGCCTTTAAGGGGTATAGGGGTTATCCCTATGCTCTTTGTATTTCAGTAAATGAAGAGATAGTACATGGGATGCCAAGGAAGGATAAGATATTAAGAGAAGGAGATATAGTAAGTTTTGATTTTGGGGTGATATATGAGGGTTATTATGGCGATGCTGCATTAAGTGTGGGGGTTGGGAAAATATCTGAACTTGCAGAGAGGCTGCTTAAGACAACAGAGGAGGCCTTAAATTTGGCTATTGAAAAAGCAAGAATTGGGAATAAAATAGGAGATATTTCCTTTGCTATTCAGAGCAGGGTAGAAAGGGAAGGTTTTAATGTTATTAGAGATTTTGTAGGGCATGGAATAGGAAGATCTTTACATGAGCCGCCTGAGGTGCCAAATTATGGGCGCCCAGGAAGGGGGCCAAAGTTAGAGGCTGGTATGGTTTTAGCAATTGAGCCTATGGTTTCAGCAGGGAGTTGGGAAGTGGAAATTTTAGAGGACGGTTGGACAGCAGTGACAAAGGATAGAAGCTTAGCTTGTCATTTTGAGCATTCTATAGCTATTACTTCATCAGGGCCTAAAATATTATCAAAGATATAGATAGAGATTATGGCTAAAGAAGATGTTATCCAATTAGAAGGAACGGTAGTTGAGGCATTACCGAATGCCATGTTTAAGGTTGAACTTGAAACAGGCCATGTAGTTTTGGCTCATTTATCTGGTAAGATGCGGGTACATTATATTAGGATCTTGCCAGGTGACAGAGTTGTGGTAGAATTGTCTCCCTATGATTTGACCAGGGGGAGGATTATATACCGTGGAACAAAGGCAGAAATGGAAAAAGGGAGGGAGCATAAATGAAAGTAAGTCCATCGGTAAAAAAAAGGTGTAGAAAGTGCAAAGTAATTAGGCGAAAGGGAGTGGTACGTATTATATGTGAAAATCCCAAACATAAACAAAGGCAGGGATAGAAGGGGGTATTTATGCCAAAGATAGCTGGAGTTGATATTCCAGAAAGGAAACCAGTAGAAATAGCCTTAACTTATATTTACGGAATTGGAAGAACCTTAGCTCAAAAGATTTGTACAAAAGCAGAGATTGATTGGTTTAAAAAGGTTAGAGACTTGACAGAGGAAGAAATAAATAGACTCAGACAGATAATTGAAAAGGAGTATGTTGTTGAAGGTGATTTGAGAAAAGAAATAAGAAATAATATTAGAAGGCTTATGGATATTGGCTGTTATAGAGGGCTAAGGCACAAAATGGGACTTCCTGTTAGAGGGCAAAAGACAAGATCTAATGCTCGAACGAGAAAAGGGCCAAGACCTGGTTCTTTAAGAAAGAAAAAATAAGGAGGGGTAGGAGTGGCCAAAGCAAAGAAAAAAAAGATAAAGAAATCTGTTACTGAAGGGATTGTGCACATTCATTCTACTTTTAATAATACAATTATAACGATAACAGATAGACAGGGCAATACATTATCATGGGCAAGTGGGGGTACAGAAGGGTTTAAGGGAACGCGAAAAGGAACTCCCTATGCAGCTCAGTTAGCCATGCAAAGTGCCCTCAAAAAGGCTTTAAACTATGGCTTGAAAGAGGTATGGGTATATGTTAAGGGGCCTGGTCCAGGGAGAGAGGCTGCCCTTAGAGCGCTTCAAGGATCAGGTCTTAGGGTAACTATGATTAAGGATGTTACACCTATTCCTCATGATGGTTGCAGACCACCCAAGAGAAGAAGAGTTTAATTAAGGAGGTAATCTCTTATGGCAAGATATACTGGAGCA
>JBKBMM010000143.1:0-2469 GCA_046295835.1 Caldimicrobium sp. | reverse complement strand
GTTCTATGGGAGAAAGACTTTATATATGGCCAATATATTTTAAGAAATCCTTGGAAGAGCCTTTTTCTGGGACAGGGCTTGGAAGAAGAGTACAGAAAAAAGTTTTAGCAGAAACAAATAAGAAGGCTCTTTCTCTTGAACATGCTCATTTGTTATTTCTTAATTTAGCCTTACAAGCAGGTTGGCACACAGCTTTAATATTCCTTTACTTTTATTTATTAACCCTAAAAAAAGCCTTTAAACTATGGAGACTATCTCAGGAAAATCCCCTTTTTGTCTCCCTTTTTGCTTTTCTTGTAGCTTATTTAATCATGTCTTTATTTGAAGGCATGGAAGAAGGAACGCGTTTTACACCCTTTTGGATAGCTTCTGGTATAATTTGGGGATTTATCCGAAAGTACGAAGAAAAAAATGAAAAAAGTAGCCTTTCTTCTTGATGGATTTGGAAATAGAAGGCATTATTTTCAAATCTTAGCCCTAAAAGAGGCAGGGTTTGATCCTAAGATTATTACCTTTGAAGAGGCAAAGGAGGGATATCTTCATGCCAAGAGAATACCTAAGGATTTTTTTATTATCCTGCCCTTTTCCAGAAGAATGATAATGAAAAAGTTTTCTATAGGGTTTGCCCGTGCTTTACTAAGAGTTCTTAAAGAAGAGAGTATTCAAATTGTTTTAACCCATAGGTATAAACTACTTCGATACCTATGGTTTTCTAAATTATTTCATCCAGATTTGAAAATTATTTTTCACATGGTTATAGCTGAAGCTATAAAGGGTTGGCATCAAAAATTTTGGTTCAAAAGATTTAAAAAATATATAGATAAAATATTAGTAAATAGTAAAGCCTTGAAAGAAGAATTAATTAATAAAAATTTGGTAAGAGAAGATGAAGTAGAGATCTTATATTCAGGGGTAGATGTAAATGAATTTGAAGTACCACATAGTAAGAAAGAGGCAAGAGAAATATTTGAAATAGGAAATGATGCTTTTATATTTGGAATGATAGCCCAGTTTAGAAAAGAAAAGGATCAAAAAGGCCTAATTCAAGCTTTAAAGATACTTAGAGATAAAGGATACAAAGTTAAGTTAGTTTTAGCTGGAAATGGCCCCAAGCTTGAAGAAGCCATAAGATTATCTGAGAAGTTAAAGGTAAAAGAAGAGGTAATTTTTTTGGGGAAAATAGATCCTCTTAAGGTGCCCCTTTTATTAAAAGCCTTTGATGCCTTTGTATATGCCACTTTTAGAGAGGGGATGCCTTTGGCAGTACTTGAAGCTATGGCTGCAGGTCTCCCTATAGTTGCTACTGATGCTGAGGGGATACCAGATATCTTCCAAAGTAAAAGAAAATTTGGGTATATGATCCCTAAAGGAAATATTGAAAAATTAGCAGAGGCAATGGAGGAACTTCTTAATTTGCCAGAAAAAGAAAGATTGGAAATGGGCAAAGAAGCTAAAGAAAGAATAAAGGAAGCCTTTTCTTTAGAAAATTTAAAAGAACATACCCTAAAAATCTTTCAAAACCTCACAGATTTAAATTAACTTTCTCTTTTTCCCTCTTTTGGGTATGTTTTTTTATTTTATAAAATTTTATCTTTATCAAAGAATGCTGCAAAGGGCTTAAAGTGTTTCCAAATTCTTGTTGATATTTTTCTAAAAAAAGCTCCCAGAGGTCTTTCCAAATTTCTCCTAAATACTTATAAAAGGAATATCTGAGCTGGCTTAAATCCTTTAGTTGATAATACCAAAAACATATGGGCCTATATTTTACTCTGGGGACATCTATAATATAAAGCCTTTCTTCTCCTTCTTCCCAATAAAAATGATTTAAATAACAGTCTTGATGAATAAATTTTTCTTTGTGGAATTGTGCCAAAAATTGAGCTATTTTCTCTATAAGCATGGGATTTTTTTGAGGTTTAAGTTTGAGACAATCTATAAAAGAGTGACCCTTCACTTTTTCTGTGCCAATAATTACAAATGAGGGATTTTTAAAAAACAAAACAGGAATCGAGGTAGGAAAGTTCTTTTTCCATAGCAAATTTATGTTTTGCCATTCTTGATAAGCCTCTTTAAAATTTTTTAAATATTTCTTAAGAAAAACTTCCTTCCTCTCTATTCTAAAGGCCTTTATTTCTCTATAAGCCTTTTTGTGAGAAAAGGTAAGTTCAAAATAGTTTTCTAAAGGTTCGTCCTGAGAAAGCTTCTGTAGAAAATTAACCCTTTTTAAGGGTTCAAAATACTTCTCCTCAACTATGAGTTGAGGATTTACCATTATATAATTAAATAGTTTCCCCATAGGTTAGTTTAAAAATTAAAGGACCTTGTGCAAGATATAACTTTTTAGCCATTTTTTAAGGAATTTGAATTCTTTTTTTATTGCAGGATAGGATTCTTTAGCCTTTTGAAAATAAATGAAGGCTTGAGCATAATCCTTTACTCGCATAAATTTTGTACCAACTTCTATGTAAG
>JBKBMM010000142.1:0-2491 GCA_046295835.1 Caldimicrobium sp. | reverse complement strand
GCGGTGCACTAAGAAAGATTTTAGATAAAAGCTCCTCATAGTGGATTCTTTCAGCAAGGGCATGTTGGTCTATAACATAGAGTTCCTCTTCCTTCTCTACTAAAATAAAGGTATTTAAGAAGGACCCTATAATCTTAAAAGAAGGCACCGCTTCTTTAAAAAGTGGTGCTTTTTCTAATTTCCTGTGATTTTTATGAGCAATTTCTTTTGCATAGGTAAGGGGAAGATCTTCTTTAACCACTTCTCTTACTACTTTTATCTCTTGAGAATAACTTCCCCTCTGTCTTCTATTATGCTCAGTTAAGGCCCTCTCTAAAAGATTATAAATATCCTGTTCCCTTTTAAACCGGACCTCCCATTTTGCAGGATGAACATTAAAATCTACCAAATGAGGAGGAACTTTTATACTAATTACTCCTGCAGGAAGACCCAAATTTCCATAAAATTTCCTAAGCAAATGATAAATTAACTTGGTAAGTTTTTCATCTTTTATCCATCTCTTGTTAACAAAAAAGTAGAGAAATCTTCCGTGAGTAAAGGTAAAAGTTTTATCTGTGATTAACAAAGCTACTTCATAAGGACCATCCTTAATAGAACTTTCTACAAGATTCTCTTTTGGGATTTCAAAGAGGTAAGAGAAAAGCTCTTTAAGAGAACCACCTTTCCAGCTTAGGACTTCTTCTTCGTCAATTTTGAGAAAAAAGCGTATCTCAGGATGAGTCAACATTAAAGCTCTAATGATTTCAACATTTTTGGCCCTCTCTGTCTTTATGCTTTTTAAAAAGGCCTTTCTTGCAGGAAGATTTTCAAAGAGATCCTTTACTTCAACTAAAGTTCCTTCTTTAAGATGAGTGGGTTTAAAGAACCTTTCATTACCGAATTCAACAAATACTTCAAAGGAAAGGCTACTTCCTCTTTCTCTACTTAAAATTTTTAAACGGGAGACTTGAGCAATACTTGCCAAAGCCTCTCCTCTAAATCCGTAAGTTTTAAGATGATAAAGATCAGAAAGGGCTTTGATTTTACTTGTAGCAAAGGATTGATAACAAAGCCTTAAATCCTCAGGACTCATACCTTCTCCATTATCATATATAGCTATTCTTTCCAAACCCCCTTTGGAAAACTCAATTTTTATTTCTGAGGCCCCTGCATCAAAGGCATTTTCTATGAGCTCTTTAAGCACTGAAGCAGGCCTTTCAATTACCTCTCCTGCTGCAATTTTTCCCCGAAGGTCTTCAGGAAGAATCTGAATTTTAGGTTTCATTAGATAATTTAGAATTCTTTAATTGAGCAAAAACAATTCTCCCTGAAGGGGAGTGGATTAGATGACTTACTACTACCTCTATTTCTTTTCCCAGAAGACTTTTGGCATTTTCAACTACAACCATAGTGCCATCTTCAAGATATCCCACACCTTGGTCTCTCTCTTTCCCTTCTTTTATAATTTGTATAGAAATTAAATCCCCTGGTCTTATGGGAGGTCGTAAAGCTAAAAAAAGCTCATTTATATTTAACACTTCAATTCCATAAAGTTTACTCACTTTATTAAGATTATAATCTGTTGTAATAAGTTTTGCAGAATATTCACTGCTAATTTTAATCAGTTTCTCATCTGTAGGTAGATTTTTATAGTTTTCTTCCACGAGTCTTATATCTCCTCTATAAATTTCTTTAAGTTCATTTAAAAGTTCTAAAGCCCGCCTACCTTTAGCCCTTTTTTGAGGATCAGTGCTATCTGATAGGAATTGAATCTCCTCAAGTACAATCCTTGGAATAATAATAGGTCCTTCCAACCAACCAGTTTTTGCCAATTCTATTAATCGTCCATCTATTATAGCACTTGTATCAATAACCTTAGGAATGCCTTTTTTAGAAAATTTTTTAGAAAGACTACTCACAGGGGTGGAAATTTTACTCACAACTTTTTCACCAAATTTTTCTAAAAAATCTGCAATTTTTATTTCTTCTATTTTTTTTCCACCAAGCATTATTCCTAAGTAGCTAAAACCTAAAGCACTCATTAAATAAAGAAAGGCTTGCCAAACTCCACTGGTAAAAACTTCAAAAAAAGAAGAAAGAAGCTTAGCTAAAAGAAGCCCAAGTATTAAACCTATAGAGCCCCCCACAATTTTTAAAAGGGGAAGCTTTCGAATCTTTTCTTCTAAATAGATAATTACAAAACCGAGCGCAAGTCCAAGTATTCCTCCTCCTATAACCCAAGCCACACCCTTGGAAGAATAATAAAAATAGTAAAAGACCCCACTTCCTAAGAAAAAACTACATAGCAGTAATAATCTCTGAAAAAGGTTCTTTTTCAAAGAGTCCCTCAAGCTATGAATTTAAAAGTTCCATTAATTTAGCTTCAACTTCTATAGGAGTACAATTTTCGCAATAAGATAACTCCAAAACTAAGAGCTCCTTAGCTTTCTCAAAAATCTTTCTCTCGCCAAAGGAGAGGTTCTTCCTTTTAGAGAGTTCATAAAGCTCCTTC
>JBKBMM010000141.1:0-2522 GCA_046295835.1 Caldimicrobium sp. | reverse complement strand
AAGATTTTCTTTTACAGAAATAGGCGAAAATTTATGGTCTAATTATCAGCATCAAAAATTAAGAGAGAGTTTTTTTGATTATTTTTATGTGCGCCACTTTTATCTCTTTCCCTCTTTTTTAAAACTGCCCTTTTATCTTGCAGGGGAAATAGAAAATTGGGCGCAAATTGCAGGAAATTTTTCTATTCCTGTAAGAGGAGGAGAGATATTTCTTGCCTTAGAAGACCTTCTTCACAAGAGATTCCATCAGGCTGAATTGAGAATTAAAAATCTTGAGGAGGATTTTAGGGTTGAGCTTCTCTCTATGTTTATTGCCCTTTTCAAAGAAGATTATCAAAAAGTTATCTATCATATAGAAAAGGCCTTAACCTATGTAAAATCCCCCTTTTTATTGAGTTATCTTTATTTTTTTAAAGGCTACATATGGCACTATTTAAAAGATATCTATTCTGCAGAAGATAATTACAAATTGGCTTTGAAAGAGGATTCAAGTTGTATTCCTGCCTTTTATTTTCTGCATCTTTTATATTATGAGGAAGACGATATTCCAGAAAAGATATTTCCCTTCTTTAGACATCCCTATTTACTCTATTTGGCTTTCTTAGAACCTCATTTTATTAAACATGAAGCGGAATTAGAAAAAGAGCTTGAAAATGCCTTAAGCTCACTAAGAGAAGAATCCATTAATCGACTAAAGGATTTAGAAGATAAATATCATTCTCTAAAAACGGTTATGACTGAGGAAGAAAATAGTGAATATGAAACCAAAATTAAAGAAATTAGGGGTAATATTTATAAAGGAGGAGTTGCGCTTATTGAGGAGGCAAGTAAAAAGGCTTTAGAAGCCTCCTTAGAACTTAGCGGATATGTTTTTACTAAACAAAAAAAAATCAGAAAGGAATTACAGACATATGAAAAACTTTATAAAGAGCATCATAATTTTTGGATGAAATATCCCTATAAATTAGAAGATGTGATCTTTGGCCAAAGACTAAAAAGTAGCCTTGCACTTATGGAAAGAATGGAGAAAAGGCTTTTGCGTAAAGAATTAGCTAAGGAATTAGCCTTTCTTAATAGGGAGTTAAAGGAGCTCCAAGGCCATATGGAAGAACTTGTAAAACTCAAGAGAGAGCTTGAAAAAAAGTGGAGATTTAGAAGGGAGATGCTTAAATTTATTAAGAGATTCACTTTGGCTGAGGGAGCACTTGTTGCTCTCTATATACTTCCTCTTTTTTTTCCTGAATTTAATTTATTAGGTTCCTTCCCAAATTTTACCTCCTTCCTTATTTTATCTATAATTGTATTTTTCTTAGTGATCCTTAGTCTTCGAGTAGATAAAGAGTAGATATGCCTTCTAATTTCCTTTGGGTTGAGGCAAGCTCTCTTCCCTTTAAAGTTTTATCTTTTTACGAGCCAGTGGAAGAATTAATTTTACCTCTGGACGCTATAGGAAAAGTTAAAGCTTTTTTTCAGGCTTTGGAATACTTAACTAAAAAGGGGCTTTATGCCTTAGGTTTTATCACTTATGAAGCAGGTTATCTTTTAGAACAAAGGTTAACTCCTCTCTATAGAGCCCCCACTCTTCCCTTAGCTCATTTTCTCCTTTTTAAAAAGGTTAAAAAAGAAATCCTCTTCCCTCAAAAGAAATCAATCAAATTTAAAATATCCTCTACAAAATTTAATATAACCAAAGAGGAATACAAAGAAGCTATACATAAGATCAAGGATTATATTGCAAAAGGTGATACCTATCAGGTAAATTATACCACCAAATTTCATTTTCTTTTCCAAGGGGATCCTTGGGATTTATTTTACGTCCTTTTATTTTCTCAAAGATGCGAATATGCCTGTTATTTACCTTTTCCTGAATATACTGTGTTATCCCTTTCTCCTGAGCTTTTTTTAAAGAAAAGAAAAAAGAAGTTGTTAAGTTCTCCTATGAAGGGAACTCTTAGGAGGGGGTATACTTATAAAGAGGACCTCCTTTTTAAGAGGGCGTTAAAAGAGGATCTTAAAAGCCAGGCTGAAAATATCATGATTGTTGATCTTATTAGAAATGATTTAGGAAGGGTTTGTGAAAAAGGGTCAGTTTGGGTGAAAAATCTTTTTCAGATTAATACTTATCCTACACTTCATCAGATGATTTCAAGTGTTAGCGGAACCTTGGAAAATGCCTCACTTTTTGAGGTTTTTAAAGCCCTTTTTCCCTGTGGGTCTGTAACAGGAGCCCCCAAAATCCGCACTATGGAAATTATTCGGGAATTAGAAAAAGAACCAAGAAATGTGTACACAGGAAGTACAGGATTTATTACTCCTAAAGGTGATTTTATCTTTAATGTAGCTATTAGAACAGCCCTTTTATATCCAGAAGGAAAAAATAAGTATAGAGGAGAATTGGGAGTAGGAGCTGGTATTGTTTGGGATAGCACTCCTGAAAAGGAATACGCTGAGACCAAACTTAAAGCTAACTTTTTCTTTAACCCCCTCCCTTACTTCTTTCTCTTTGAAACCTTTAGATGGGA
>JBKBMM010000140.1:0-2534 GCA_046295835.1 Caldimicrobium sp. | reverse complement strand
TTGTACCAGGAGCTGCCTTTGGAGAGGATAACTTTATAAGAATTTCCTATGCTACCGCAGAGGAAAATCTAATAGAGGCCTGTAACAGAATTAAAAAAGCCCTATCTATGCTTATCTAAATTTTAAATTTATTTATGGACAGACTTTTTTATTTTCTTCCTTAACCAATTTACCATATTCGTAATATTGTACCTTTACCCACTCACAATTACCCTCAGATTTCAAAGGTTGTGCATAAACTTTTTGAACTTTATCTTCACTTTCATAGGTAACAGGCTTTTTGTGTGTGGCAGCATCTTTACTTGCCCTATCCATAATGTATGAGGCTGTTCCGCCAATTACCGCTCCAATGGCTGCACCAAGCACTGCTCCTCTCCAACGATTATTTTTATCTAAAAGTACACCCAATACTCCACCTGCTACTGCTCCCACCGTTGCACCTTCCTTGGTTTTTTGATTCATATCTGGCATACACCCACTAAATAAAGACACCACTAAAAATAAAGAAATTAAAAAGGCTAAAAGAGGCGCTTTTCTTTTCATTTTTCTCCCTCCTAAGTTAGTTTATTTTTGCATTTTTGGGTGGATTAAATTGGAAAATTTTCATAGGTAATTCCAAATTATACTCCAAATGGTTAAAAGATATTTTCACTTTTTCTCCACCAAAGTAAAAAAGAAATACTTCTTTTACTTCTCCCTTAGGAAAAAGGGTTTTTAAAATAACCTTTTCAAGTTGTTCATCTTTATAAGCGGGTGAAAAGGTGAGCTCCCAATAATTATTGGGTAAGGCTCGAAAACTTTCCAGTTTGAGGTCCTTAGTAATATCTCCTCTTCCGCTCATAAAGCCCAGGGCAAGTTGCGAAGAGATTGCTCTGCCACTTGGGTAGACAAAGGCTTGATTTTCCTCTGGATAATACACATAAATATTTCTTCCATCAGAAATAATAATAAATTTTTCAGGAGTGTAATATTCCCATCGAAAGAGCCCGGGTTTTTTCATCCAAAACTTCCCTTGGCGTTCTTCTTTTCTACCATTAGAGAAATAGGTCTCTTGAACAAAAGAGCCTCTTAAACTTGTTGTTTCATGATAAAAGGACTGAATTTTAGATATAATTTCCTCTATGGATTGGGCAAAGCTCTCCCTATTAGGAAAGGGGTTTACGAGTAGTAATAACAGGGCGAGGACGAACACCATCACTGGGACCTATTATACCCTCTTCTTCCATTTTTTCAACAATTCTTGCTGCCCTATTATAGCCAATTCTCAATTTTCTTTGAAGCATAGAGACTGAAATCTTTCCATATTGATAAGCAATTTTTAATGCCTCTTGGTAAAGCTCATCCTCTAAAGAAGAAACCTCGCCTGGGTGTTCATCTTTATCTTCTTCCTCCACTATTAACTCAGCCAAATAGTTAGGCTCACCCAAGGCTTTAAGATACTCCACTACTGATTTAATCTCCTTTTCTGACACATAGGGAGCATGAATCCTTTCTAAAAATGAACTTCCAGGTGGCATAAAAAGCATATCTCCAGCCCCAAGAAGACGCTCTGCCCCTTGAGTATCAAGTATAGTGCGAGAATCAACCTTAGAAGTTACTTGAAAGGAAATACGCGCAGGAAAATTCACTTTAATCAAACCTGTAATCACATCAACAGAAGGACGCTGAGTAGCAACAAGCAAATGGATTCCTGCTGCTCTTGCCATTTGGGCAAGTCTGGTTAATAAGGTTTCCACTTCCTTTGAAGAAATAACCATTAGATCTGCAAGTTCATCAATTATAATTACTATATAGGGCAACTTTTCTTCAAACTCTTCATTATAAGACTCGAGATTTCTCACAGAAAGTTCTTCAAATAGATTATAACGTCTCTCCATTTCCTGAACTGCCCATCTTAAAGCTTGAGTTGCCATTTTAGGTTCAAGCACTACTGGATGTAGCAGATAAGGAATCCCATCATACACAGAGAGTTCAATTCTCTTAGGATCAATCATAAGAAATCTTACATTTTCTGGGGTAGTCTTGTAAATTATACTCAAAATTACACTATGAATAAAAATACTTTTTCCAGATCCCGTGCTCCCAGCAATAAGAAGATGGGGCATTTTTTTGAGATCAGCAACAACTGGTTTTCCAGAAATATCCTTACCTAAGGCAATAGTAAGAGGTGAGGGAGAATTTTTAAAAGCCTCTTGCGAGAGAATTTCTTTCAAAAAGACCCACTCTCTTTGACTATTGGAGATCTCAATTCCAATAACATTTTTACCAGGAATAGGAGCAACTATTCTCACACTCTTAGCAGAAAGCCCTAAGGCTAAATCATCCACTAAGCTTAAAATTCTGCTAAGTTTTATCCCAGGTGCAGGCTTAAACTCAAAGACAGTTATCACTGGTCCTGGGTTTATCCCTGTTACTTCTCCCTCAATTCCAAATTCCTTAAGCTTAGCCTTAAGAAGAAGTGCTCTTTCTTTAAGTTCTTCAGGCTTCATTTTAAAAGTATAACCTACTGGATCTTGCAAAAGTTCAAGAGGTGG
>JBKBMM010000139.1:0-2534 GCA_046295835.1 Caldimicrobium sp. | reverse complement strand
TAGCTCTATGCTCCCTTAACATATCACCTGTAGAAATTTGTGGGATCCCATATTTCTCAATCAAAATCTTAGCTTGTGTTCCCTTTCCAGCCCCGGGAGGCCCTAAAAATACTATATTCATAAGCCACCTCCTTTTTAAGTTTTAAAAAAAAATCACCTATACAAATATTTTATCTATTTTTAATCTTTGCATGCTTAATTAGAGCTTCATATTGTCTGGTGAGTAAATGTGCCTCAATCTGCCCAACTAAATCTAAAGCAACCCCTACTACAATAAGAAGAGAAGTTCCTCCAAAATAGAAAGGTAAATTAATTTTATAAATCAAAAAATTGGGCAAAATACATATAAAAGCAACATATAATGCCCCTATAAAGGTTATCCTCATTAAAACTCTTTCCAAAAATTCTTCAGTAGCACTTCCAGGCCTAATTCCAGGTATAAAACCACCCCACTTTTTTAAATTATCCGCCACTTCCTTGGGATTAAAAACCACAGCTGTGTAAAAATAACAGAAGAAAATTATTAATCCTGCAAAGATTAAATTATATAAAATCCCATCAGGACTAAGCCAACGGGAAAAATCCTGGAAAAAGGTTAGGGGTACAAAACTTGCAACTGTGGCAGGAAACATAAGCACTGAGGAGGCAAAAATAGGTGGAATAACCCCAGCACTATTAATCTTTAAAGGCAAATAACTAGTTTGTCCTCCAACCAATTGCCTTCCCACTTGCCTCTTAGCGTAATGCACAGGAATCCTTCTCTGAGAAAGCTCCATAAAACAGGTAAAGGCTAAAATACCAAAAAGCAAAAGAAGAATAAAAAGAAGTATAATTAAAGAAAATTCTCCCGTTTGAAAAAATTTAAGAGTTCTGCCAATAGCTGGATAAACACCAGCAACAATTCCTGCAAATATAATCATGGAGATTCCATTCCCAATACCATGCTCTGTCATCTGCTCCCCTAACCACACTAAAAATAATGTTCCCGCTGTAAGGGTTATCATAGTCATCAGCCTAAAGCTCCAGCCAGGATCTGCTACAATAGGTATACCAGAAGGCGAAACCATTCTCTCAAGCCCAAGAGATATACCAAACCCCTGAATAAGACAAATAAGCACCGTCAAATAACGCGTATAATAAGCTATTTTTCTCCTCCCTTCAGGCCCCTCTTTATAATACTCTTTAATATTTGGAAAAACTACAGTCATTAACTGCATAATAATTGAGGCACTAATATAAGGCATAACTCCTAAAGCACAAATAGAAAACCTTCTTAATGCTCCTCCAGAAAATATGTCTAAAAAGCCAAAAAGCGTTCCCCCTGCCCTTTGAAAAAATTCTAAAAAGGCTTCTGCATTGATCCCAGGAGCGGGAATATGAATAGCAAATCTATAAATAGCAAGTCCTAAAAAGAGATAAAATAACCTTCTCTTTAACTCAGGAATATTAGCAAAACTTAAAAGACCTTCTCTTCCATTCACACTAACTCATTCCCCTTGTCTTATGCCAACAACTCAACCTTTCCACCAGCCTTTTCAATCTTCTCCAAAGCACTCTTTGATGCAGCATGAAGCTTAACTGTCAAAGGAAAATCTATTTCACCCTCACCCAATAACTTAACATATTTATTTTTCCCTTTTAAAAGGCCCCTTTCTCTTAAAGCTTCTAAATCCACTACTTCTCCAGGCTTAAACTTTGCAGCCAAATCTCTTATATTTACCACCTCATAATTAATTTTAAAAATATTCTTAAAACCCCTTTTGGGAACTCTCCTTACAATAGGAGTTTGTCCACCTTCAAAAACTGGCCTGATGTCTAAACCTACACGAGCCTTTTGTCCCTTATGACCTCTACAGGAAGTCTTACCATGCCCAGAACCATGCCCCCTTCCAACTCTCTTTTTTCTATGCTTTGAACCCAAATCTGGCTTCAAGTTGTTTAATTTCACTATCTTACTCATGCACTTCCTCCACACAAACTAAATGACTCACCTTATTGATCATACCCCTAATAGCAGGTGTATCTTCTCTAATCACAACTTGGCCAGGCTTTTTTAAGCCTAACCCCTTTAAAGTCTCTCTTTGCTCTGGTTTCCACCCAAATCTACTTCTTTTAAGAATAATCCTTAACTTCTTCATAGCCTAATCCTCTCGATTATTTCTTCTATATTTTTTCCCCTCTTTCTTGCCACATAGTCTACACTCTGTAATTGAGAAAGCGCCTTAAAAGTAGCCTTAACCAAATTATGAGGATTAGTACTTCCTATAGCCTTTGTAACAATATCTGTAATTCCAGCGGCATCCATTATGGCACGAACAGTACCTCCTGCAATAACGCCCGTTCCCGAGGGAGCTGGTTTAAGTAATATAGTAGAAGACCCAAAATCTACCTTTATACTGTGGGGAATAGTACCTCTAACTATGGGAATTGAAATCATGCTCTTTTTCGCCCTTTCAATAGCCTTTCTAATTGCATCGGGCACCTCTGGCGCCTTTCCAAGGGCAAATCCAACCTTACCTTTGCCATCACCTACC
>JBKBMM010000138.1:0-2650 GCA_046295835.1 Caldimicrobium sp. | reverse complement strand
TGCACACAACTGGTGGTATTCGAATCCATGAAGGTACTTTAGGTGTAGTACAAATGCCAAGATGTACCATGGCTGTTAGAGATTATGTAGACAGTGGAGGTCTATACATAGTAGTCTTTGATAACAATTCATATGCAGGTCCAGTAGCAAGTTTTCTTGGGTCTGCACCATACAAATTTGCCTTAAAGTCAACCCGTTTAGGTTTTGCTGGCCGAGGAGTAATTTTAGAGACAACTGGTCAACCTGTTCCCCCAGATTATCACAGCGTAGAAAATGCCTTGAAAAGAGGTCATATTCAAGGGATCTGGGATAGAAGAGAACTAAGAAAAAAACTTTTCCTTGCCCTACTTACCATGGGTGGACCAAATCTCTATTATAGGTAAAAATTATGAAAATAGACTTTCAAGAGCTCACACATATTCTACAAAAATTTAAAGCCAATCCCTTTAAAATTTATCCCCTTCTAACACCACATACTGGTAGAATTATTGAATTTAAAGTTAATGAAGGAGATAGAGTAGTAGGACCTTCAGGCCTTTGGTTAGAAAAGCCAGGAACTCCACTCTTTGTTTTAGAGAGAGAAAAAAATCCAAAGATAATCAGAGCCACTCACAACGGAATAGTTCAAAACTTAAGATTTGAATTGCTTCACAAATTTGTTGAAGCAGGAGAAAAGATCTTGGAAATAAAACATCCCTTAACCCAAGAAGAAATTATCTCAGAAATTTTATTATCATCACTTTTAGTAATAAGAGCATCAGAAACTGCCCGTTATATCCTTAGTCCTGAATTATCTAAAAAAATAGAGAAAGAAGGACTAAGAAAGATAAGAGTGAAAGAAGGTGATGAGCTACTTATTATGACCTTTATGAAAAGAGAAACTCCTATTTTTTTACAAGAGCCAGGTACCTTTATTATATATCAAATTTATTTTAAACCCTTTGAATTGGTTTCGGCTGGTGAACCTTTAATTGGCCTTTGTCCTGTAGAAGATTTACCTTATCTTGAAAAGATTATCCAACGCATAAAAGAAGAGTGGACTCTCTGAAAGATTCCCCCATCACCTCTCTTCCAGTCTTCATTGGAGAAGAAATCTGGTCTTTCTCAGTTTTAGAGAGTGGTTTTGAAAAGGCAAAAGAATTGATTGAATTATTCCCTAAGAGTGCTCATGGAAGAGTTCTTATTGCAGGAGAAATTTTACAAGCTAAAGGACGTTTTCAAAGACAATGGTTTGCCCCTAAAGGTGGGCTTTGGTGCGTAATTACCCTCTATGATGAACTCTTCCCTGAAAATTATGGTCTATTAAGTATTCTTGTTGGATTAGCTTTAGCAAGAACAGTCAAAGACTTAGATATCTCAGAGGTATACATTAAATGGATAAATGATCTTCACTACAGAGGAAAAAAACTTGCAGGCGTTCTTATTCAAAAATATTTAGATTGGTTTTTAGTTGGAATAGGATTAAATGTAAATAATCCTTTGCCAAAAGGACTTCCAGCAGTAAACCTTAAAACTCTCCTGGGAAAAGAACTTCCTCTTTGCAAAATTTTAGAAATCCTACTTTTTTGGTTGAATTATTACTATAAACTCCTATGGGAATACGAAAAAGAAAGTCTTGAAGTGATTAACTTTAAAAACCCCCTAATTTATGACCTAAAAATTTACTCAGATACCCTTGGAAAATGCATTTTTTATAATTATAACACAGATCGCTTAGAAGGGGGAATTTATGGAAAAGCCATAGATTTCACTGAGAAAGGCGCCTTAATTATCCACACAGATAGCGGCTTAATAGAAGTTGCCTCTGGAGAAATTCTGTATTTATAAAAAATTTCACAAAAAATACCTCTTAAAAAAATTCTAAATATCTTTTCGTGTGCATTTTCACAAATTCTTTGGATAAAACTAATAGGGTATTTAGTTTATTAATCTATGAAAAATTTTAAACAATTTTTAAAAGTTCTTTTTTGGCCAGATTTAGGACCAGAGCAAAGAATCAATCTCTTTGAAGTCTTTCCAAAATTAAAGGCCTTTTTTTACCATCGTAAAAATTTTGCTTTAATTAGAACCTTGGGTGACCTTATTTTTTTGATCCTAATTATAATGGGACTTTTTGGGCCCCAAGATCCGGAAAAAAATGTTATGCTTTTTATAGCTTGGGGGATCTGGTGGAGTTCAGTAGTTTTGTCTTGGTTTTTTCTGGGTAGAATGTGGTGTGCCTTTTGTCCCTTTCCGGGTTTAGCAAGATTATTGCAACACTTAAAACTTTCCCTTTTTAAAACACCTTCTAAATGGTTAGAAAAAAGGGCATTCATTTTGCAACTATCCTCTTTTTTATTATAATTTGGCTTGAAAGCACAACCCCTCTTACTTACTCCCCTCGCTATACGGCTATATTTTTATTAAGTATCGTACTTTTGGCAGCCTTTTTAGGAGCAATTTATAGAGAATATGCTTGGTGTAGATTTTTTTGCCCTTTAGGACGAATAACAGGGGTTGCAGCTACAATGGCACTTATTGAATTTCGTCCCAACTACAAGGTCTGTGCAACTTGTAAAGAGGCTTTTTGTAGAAAAGGAATAGATCAAATCAAACCCTGCCCTGTATATTTGGGAGCTGTAGCAGTAAGAAACAATTTAAACTGCTTTAT
>JBKBMM010000137.1:0-2686 GCA_046295835.1 Caldimicrobium sp. | reverse complement strand
GGTGCCAATAACTAAGTTAAAGTTCTTTAAAGCTTCTGGTAAATCTTCATAAATTTCCATTTTTTCAAGGATGGGGATTCCAGCTTTGGTAGCCATAGCTTCCATGGGAAGTGGGGTTAAATCTTCGGGTTTCACTAAAATCAGTTTTTCTATCCCAAAATTTGCACAAGCCCTTGCCACAGCACCAATATTTTCTGGATAAAGAGGGTTAACTAAAATTACTGCGATATTCGAAAGATTAACTGAGTAAGGTTTTGCAATAGGACGAACTTGCATGAATTTTAATGGGTGGTGCCGGGGCCCGGAATCGAACCAGGGACACGCGGATTTTCAGTCCGCTGCTCTACCTACTGAGCTACCCCGGCAACCACTTCTCTAAATATTACAAATTTTTGCAAAAAGTCAAGAGCTAACCTCACTTCCCATTATCAAACTCACCGTTTAGAATTTTAAAACTATGTAAATATTGACCTTTTAACTATAATTGATAAATTATAATTATGAAAAAAATTTCAAAAGGGCATAGATCAAAAAAAGCTCATAAAGCTTGTGAGCTTTCAGCAAAAAATGAAAATGGGTATGAGTTACGAGGAAAAATCTGGATTGAAGGTAAAGAGGGTACTTTTATAGGTTTTGGAAGAATTATTCTTCTTGAAAGAATAAAAGAATATGGTTCTATCTCCAAGGCTGCTAAGTCTATGAAAATGTCCTATAAGCATGCTTGGGACCTTGTAGAATCCATGAATAGACAAGCTAATACCCCCCTTGTAATAACAACAAAAGGAGGTAAAGGAGGTGGAGGTGCTTATCTAACCCCTGAAGGTGAAAAATCCATACAAACTTTCTGGAAAATTTATAGAAATTTTAAAAAATTTTTGGAAAAAGAGGTAAAAAAATTACCTTTTCTTAAGCCTACTCCATAAGACTTCAGATCTAAAAGGTAGTCTAAATTTTAGATGTGCTTTTATCAGTTCAAGCCTTTTTCTATCTTCTGGCATTTAATTTTTGCTGTCTCTAATTGATTCCAAGATAGCATTTCGTTGGATAATATATTCGATTATTCTTTTTTGTGGCATAGAATTTAAAGCTATATTAATTCTTCCCATAGGGAACAGACTTTTTACATTTACAAGTATATCTATTTCATTAGTACTATGAGAGTTAATAACTAAGATATTATATTTAAACACATTCGATATAGTTGACAATCTATCTTTTTGGGTATTATAATAATTGCAAGGTCAAATACTACAAAAGCTTGATAAAAACTTTATATATTACATTTTTGAACATTAACAATGTAAGTTTAAAATTAACACACTTTCAAGCCTTTTCTACATTAATAAAATTAGTAGTACTGGGTTGAAAAGCAGAGAGAATAATGAAGAGATAAAAAAACTATTTATTAGAAATATCTGATGTTTTTAGGGAGGCAAAAAATTTTTTGCCTCCCTAAAATTTTTTTCTTAGTAGCAGAGAAAGCTCGATGTAACTATTTTTTTAGATCAAAGCGGTCTAAGTTCATAACTTTAACCCAAGCTCTAATAAAATCATTTACAAATTTTTCCTTTCCATCTGAGGCTCCATATACTTCACAAACAGCTCTTAGTTCTCCATGATGGCCAAAAATAAGGTCAACCCTTGTTGCAATCCATTTCTTTACTCCGGTCTTTCTGTCATATCCTATAAATAAGTAGTTATGTTCATCCATAGGTTGCCATTCAATTCCCATGTCGAGCAGATTTACAAAAAAGTCATTAGATAAAACTCCAGGTGTCTCAGTAAGAACCCCATAATTTGTGTAACGGTAGTTAATTCCTAAGACCCTCAGTCCTCCGATAAGAACAGTCATTTCAGGAACAGTAAGCTTAAGAAGTTGAGCCTTATCTATGAGTAAATATTCAGCTGGTACCTTTGAAGGATCTTTTATGTAATTGCGAAATCCATCAGCAAAGGGCTCCATTGCATTATAAAGGGCTACATCAGTTTGATCCTGTGTTGCGACAACCCTTCCAGGAATGAAAGGGACTGAAACATCAAAGCCTGCCTTCCTGGCTGCCATTTCAATACCTACACATCCTCCAAGAACGATTAAGTCTGCTATAGAAACTTTCTTTTTATCGTGTTTGTTATTAAATTCCTGCTGTATTGTTTCATAGACAGAGAGGATTTGTTTTAAATCTGTAGGATGATTAACATCCCAATCTTTTTGAGGGGCTAAACGAATACGAGCTCCATTTACTCCACCACGTCTGTCAGAATCACGGTATGTTGAGGCTGCTGACCATGCAGCATAAATTAACTTGGAAACACTTAAATCATAAGTTAAGATTTTGTTTTTAAGTTCTATAATATCATCTTCATCAATCAATTCATAGTCTCTTTCGGGTAAAGGATCCTGCCACAGAAATACTTCCTTGGGTACTTCAGGCCCTCTATAACAACAATGTGGACCAAGATCACGATGAACAAGTTTAAACCATGCACGGGCAAAGGCTTCTTCAAATTCCTTTGGATTTTCAAGAAATCTTCTGGCAATCTTAGCATAAACAGGGTCATATCTTAAGGCAAGATCTGTTGTAAGCATCATGGGAGGATGCTTTTTATTAGGATCATAAGCATCAGGAATGATAGCTGGCGCATTTTTGGCAACCCATTGAGATTTTCCAGCAGGACTTTTAGTTAA
>JBKBMM010000136.1:0-2712 GCA_046295835.1 Caldimicrobium sp. | reverse complement strand
TATAAAGCCTGTTTAGATATCTGTGAAAATTTTGAAGATGAATTAAGCACTGCTATAATTGCAGAAAAAATTGTTTTTGCGTACAAAGAAATGGAAGAATATGAAAAGATGCTTCCCTATTTGTATAGAATTTTAGAGATAGCAGAAAAATATAGAGATCCCCATAGGGCAGGAAGGGCTTTAACTGGCATAGGAGATGTTTATTTTAGGCTTGGGAAAATAGAAGAGGCAAAGGAGGCCTATACTCTTGCCTTAAAAATTTTTAAGGGTATAGGTGCCTTAGAGCAAACTCGCCTCCTTGAAGAGCATCTCAATTTCCTTGAAAAAAATGTCACTAAATAAAGAAGAACTCCAAAAAAGAGCCCTTTTAATTGATGGAAGTTCCTTTATTTATCGTGCTTATTTTGCTATTCCCGGCTACTTAGCTACCTCCAAAGGCCTTCCCACTAAAGCCATCTTTGGAATTACCCAAATGCTTTTAAAAATCCTCAAAGAATGGGATCCAAAGATTATAGTCTGGTTTATGGACGAAAAAGCACCCACCTTTAGACACATACAATTTGAGGAATATAAGGCTACAAGACCTGGTATGCCTGATGAACTAAAGATACAAATTCCATATATTAAAAAAATTGTCTCTGCCTTGGGCATTCCTATTGTCTCTGCAGAGGGTTTTGAAGCAGATGATCTTATAGCTACTTTTATTGAAACTTTTCAAATCCCGGTAATTATGATTGCACCTGATAAGGATCTGCTATCCCTTATTAATGAAAGAGTTTTAGCCTTTGATCCTATTAGAGATAATATCACTGATATGGAGTCCTTCAAAAATAAATACGGTTTTTCACCTTCCTCATTTCCTGATTTCAGGGCCTTAGTAGGAGATCCTTCCGATAACATTAAAGGTGTTCCAGGAATAGGTGAAAAAACAGCTAAAGATCTCATCCTGAAATACCAATCCCTTGCAAATCTTTTCGAAAACCTCTCTACCCTTCCCGATAAAAAATTAAAAATCAAACTTTCGGAATACAAAGAGAAAATCTTCCAAAATTTAGAACTTATGAAATTAAGAAAAGATGCCCCTTTACCCTCAAGTGATCTTAACTATTACTATAGAAAAGAGCCGGATTATCAAAGGCTTAAAGAACTCTTCAAAATCCTTGAATTTAAAAAGTTTTTAAAGGAGTTTAGCTTTCCTGAAGAAACCCTTCAAAAAATTCAAATAGAAGAGGTTTCTTGTGAAAGTTTACTTAAACTTCTTAAGGAGGAAAATCCAGAAAAGATTGCTCTTATAATTGAAAAAAGCAATATTGGACTCTTTCTTATGGATCAATTTAGTTTATACTTAGCTACATCACCTAATAGATGTTATTCCTCTACCATTAAAGGAGCTTTCTCTAAGGAGATTACCAATAGAGAAATCATTATTTGGGACTATAAAAATTTCCTTCACCAAGTAGGGGAAAGAATTTATAAGCCTTTTGATGTAAAAATCTCAGCTTATTTACTAAATCCCACTTTTAAAAATTTCCAGCTTTCAACCTTAGTCTTTGAATATTTAGACAGAACCTATTCTGAAAAATCTACAGATACATGTGAAAAGACAGCCCTTTTATATCAATTAGGAGAAGTTTTGCAAAGTAAAATCAAAGAAGAAGGGCTTAACCAATGGTTAGAAAGGGTAGAAATCCCTTTGAGCTTTGTGCTTTATAGTATGGAAAAAAGAGGTGTGAAAATAGATATAGAATATGTAAAGAATCTTAAAAGTGAGTTTATGCAGAGGCTAAAGGAATTGGAAGAAAAACTTTATGAAATGGCTGGTAAACCTTTCAATCCCCGTTCAAGTCAAGAAGTAGCCCAAATTCTTTTTGACAAACTTAATCTCCCAAAGATCAAAAAAACTCAAAAAAGTGCCCAACCCTCAACAGACGCTGAGGTATTAGAGGAACTTTATCATCTTCATCCCATTGTTCCAGCCCTATTGCAATACAGGACGCTATATAAATTAGTAAGTACTTATCTTGATGTATTTCTAAAAGAAGTTTCTCCTAAAAATTTTCGTCTTTATACTGAATTTAATCAAACAGGTACAGCAACAGGCCGCTTAAGTTCACAAAAACCTAATTTACAGAATATACCTATAAGAGGTGAAGAAGGTTTAGCTATAAGAAGGGCTATCATAGCCGAAGAGGGACACTATATCCTTAGTCTGGATTATTCTCAAATAGAGCTGAGGATATTGGCCCATTTTTCTCAGGATGAAAACTTAATTTCTGCCTTTGAAAGAGGAGAGGATATTCATAGTTTTACTGCCAGTGAAATCTTTGGAGTAGAACAGGAAAAAATAACCCCAGAGATGCGAAGAGTTGCTAAAATTATTAATTTTGGGATTGCTTATGGAATGAGCCCCTATGGGCTAAGTAAAGAACTAAAAATTGATCCTCGCTCTGCAGAATTATATATACAAAAATATTTTTCCAGGTATCCCAAGGTAAAAGAATATACAGAAAAAATTATTGAGTTAGCAAAGAATCAAGGATATGTACAAACTATTTCTGGAAGGAAAAGGTTTATTCCGGAAATCTTCAGTCCTGACAAAAATGTTAGAGAATTTGGTAAAAGGATAGCAATAAATACCCCTATTCAAGGCTCTGCAGCAGACTTAATTAAAGCAGCTATGGTGGCACTATTTAATACTCTTGAAAAAGAAGG
>JBKBMM010000135.1:0-2746 GCA_046295835.1 Caldimicrobium sp. | reverse complement strand
AAATCAAGAAGAATGAAGAAACTATACAGAGGGCCCAGGAAATAATAAACCGAGCTAAGCAGAGAACAGATGAGAACGCAAAAAAGGCTGAGGCAATTGCAAGAGCAGCCTTGATGGAAGCAATGGAGGCAAAAAGGAGGAATGAAGAAACAAAAAGGCAATGGGAGTTGAAAAAGATAAGGGCAGATAGGGCTTATGCCACAATTGAGAATATGATTTCACAGAATATTGGCTCAAAGAGGCAGATAAAAGGTTTTATGACAAGTTATACAGGTAATGTCTACATTATTAAAGCAAATGGAGATAAAGTCGCTCCAGAAAATGCCTTTCTTGAACCAGGGGATAAGATTAGGACTGCTCGTGGAACTGCGGAGATAGAGATGTTAAATGGTAGAGCCTCTGTTAAACTTGGACCCTATTCTGAGTTTGTTATGGGAGAAGGTCCAGCAGAGGAGCAAATTGTAGAGCTATCCAAAGGTAAGGTATATGTTGGAGTGGAAAAAATAGATGAGTATTTGAATAAGATGAGAGAAAGATTGGACAAAACAATGGAGGACATTAAGAAGTTAGGAAAAGTTACAAAGCAATTAACTGAAGCTATGATTCACTGCTCAAAAAAATGGAATGCTGATTTACAGTTATGTATTCATGATTATTTAGAAGAACATGGTTATCGAGAGGCTCTCAGGATTTTTCATCCTTATAAAATAAGGTGTCCCACCGCAGTTATTGGACCAAGAGGGACAAAGTTCGTAGTAGAAGTTAAAAATCCTGATATGACAGAAATAATGGTCTTAGAAGGTAGTGTTGAAGTAAGCAGTTTAACTGGAGATAAAAAGGTAATAGTTAATGAGGGCTATAAAGTAATTGTAACAAAAGATGGGATAGAACAGCCTGAAAAGATAATAGATATAGATAAATGGTGGGAAAAATGAAAACTAAAGCATTAGGAGACAAAAATAAGTACTATGAAACATGTGTTGATAGCTCTGAAGACTATTAAAGCTCTATCCCATGCAGACAAGGGGCTTTTCTGGTGGGATCCTTATGCCAACTTGAACGAGTTGTCTCAGAAGGCAATTATCTTCCATAACAAAAAAGAAGAAGTGCTGATTCTTGGGACAGAGCTTAAGGCAGATAAAGAGATTGGTGTTCTGGAATTCATCCCTTTTCCCTCTGAGCCACAGGTAAGCCTTTCCAAGGGAAATCCCTTTGAGGAAGTCAATAAACTTCTGAGGCTCAAAAGAATAATGTTTGAAGAATTTGATGGAAGGTACAGAAGAGGTCACGCTGGAGTAGAATTTGAAGTAGAGCCTGTGGAGATAAGACTTAGCCAGAAGATAGGCGTACATGATGTAACAGTAATAAAGATAAATAATATAAATGGATTTAGTAGATTTACATAATTATATTTAAACAAAAAAATAAAGATGGAGGTGCAATATGAAAAGGTTATTTTTGACTCTATCTATGAGCCTTTTTATCCAGCTGAGTCTTATTTCACAAAATCTCTATGGTGGCTCGAGCTTTTATTATTATGATACCGGCCCATGTTGTGGTGGAACCGAAGAGCGTTACTACCCAACAATTCCCACACCCAAACCACATTTTGAAGATTCTCAGAGAAACTGCCGTACTGAGGAATATGTCTGTGGGCAGACTTGCTGGGATGGCAGCTATGATGGTAATAGAGCGCGCCAGGGCATGGGATACTGCATTGAAAAAACATGCACAAGGACCATATGCGACTAAGACTCTTTTAGCTAAAATTTTCTATCATCTTATGTAACAAAAGAGGAGCGAAAGTTAATGTGTTGCTAAGATTAGGATAAGAAATTATAATAAAGGTTGATTCAAAAAACTTAAAAGAAAATATTTATAGGGATAGAGCAATTGTACAGAAGATTTCTATTTATCACTTTTTTATTCTTTTTACCTGAAGTTGATACTGAATTTACCACCAAGCCCCTTGCAATAACATCAGATGTTAATATGGTGATATCCAATAAAAAAACAAATGTAGTAGCATCGCAGATCTCTGATGTAAAAAGGGAAGAGATAAGGAAAGAGAAAAAGGAAAATAAAGCAATTTTGTGGCTTGAAAGGGCAGAACAGATACTGGAACCAGAAGCGCGAATTAAAGCATATAAAAAAGCCTTAGAGCTTAATCCTCATATACCCCAAGCTTATTTAGGAATTGCCCAGGCTCTATACCTTAAATATCCTGGTGACCCGTTTCTTATTAATGATAAAGAAAAGGCAATTATAATTGAGCTACTAAAAGAGGCTGTTGAAAATCTCAATAGGGCAATAGCCCTTGATAAAAACTATGCAGAGGCTTATGCACTAAGGGCAGATATTCTTTACAGCCTAAAAAAGCTCAAAGAATTAGAGGAAAAGGAAGATGGCTATAATACAAAAATTTTAAAAGATATAGATAGGGCTTTGTTATTAAATGCTTCCAACAAAAGAGAATTATATTACCTGCGGTCATCCGTATATTTTGGGGAACTCAATAAGGCTATTTTAGAGCAGCACAGAAGAGGTGAGTTTAATTTACAAGTACTTGAGGAGCTTTTTAATAAAGCAGTGGCTGAGATTGACAATGGAGGAACTCTTTGCAGAGAGGACGATTTAGAATGCTTAATATCTTTCTACGAGAGAAAAGGAAATGCTTATCTTAACTTTGGCAATTACTTAATCATTAGAGGCGATTCAGCTAAAAGAGAAGAGTTTTCAGTTAAAG
>JBKBMM010000134.1:0-2748 GCA_046295835.1 Caldimicrobium sp. | reverse complement strand
TGAAAAATTAAAGAAATTAGGCACCTCTACTATAATCTTTATAGATGAGATCCACCGTTTTAATAAAGCTCAGCAATCTTTTCTTTTGCCATATGTAGAAAGAGAAGATATCTTTCTCTTTGGCGCAACAACTGAAAATCCTTCCTTTGAGATTATCTCACCTCTTCTTTCTCGAGTAAAAGTTCTTCAACTTTTTCCCTTAAAGGAGGAAGACCTCCTTCAAATCCTAAAAAGAGCCCTTAGAGATAAAGAAAAAGGGTTAGGAAAATATAACCTTAAAGTTAGAGAGGAGGTTTTGAAAGCTATTGCGGATGCTTCCTTTGGGGATGCAAGATTTGCTTTAAACACCTTAGAAATTCTTGTTGAGGGAGCTTTCTCTGAGGGAATTCAAGAATTAGGATTAGAACATCTTTCTCCTACTCTTTTAGCTAAGCCACTTCTCTATGATAAATCTGGTGAAGAACATTTCAATTTAATTTCAGCCTTTCATAAAAGTATGCGTGGAAGTGATCCAAATGCAACTATTTATTGGATGGTAAGAATGCTTAAAGCAGGGGAGGACCCAAGATATATAGCCAGAAGAATTTTAATTTGTGCAGCAGAGGATGTGGGTTTAGCTGATCCACAAGCTTTGGTAATAGCCCTTTCAGCCTTTCAGGCTTACGAAGTGCTTGGTTCTCCAGAAGGAGAAATAGCTTTAGCCTGCGCTGCTCTTTATGTAGCCCTTGCCCCAAAGAGTAATTCAGCCTATAAAGCCTTATCCCTTGCTTCCCAAGAAATAGAAAAAAGCGGAGCACTTCCTGTTCCCTTTCATCTTAGAAATCCTGTAACCAAACTTATGGAAAATTTAGGCTACGGAAAAGATTATAAATATCCCCATGACTTCCCAGAAGGCTTTGTAAATCAAATATATTTACCAGAAACTTTAAAAGAAAAAAAATTTTATCTTCCCACAGAATCTGGATTCGAAAAACACTTAAAAGAAAGATTAAAGAAATTGTGGCAAAATTCTTAAAACTTTTTAAAATCTATATTTTTTATTTTAAAGCACCTTTAGGCTTTTTAACTATAGTTTTCTTCTTAGTTTTCACCATTTTTACTCTTTTTCAAACTTTATATTTCAAATATTATTTAGATAATTCTCTTAAAAGCAAAGTGGAAAATACTCTCAATCAAATAGAAAATAAGCTTTCTGATTATGTTAAATTTTTGGAAAATGTTTATAAGATTCCATTTATACCGGAATTTGCTGAACTTCCTGAGAGCAAAGGTTGGTTAGTAGAATTAGTAGATTCTTTAGAAGATCTTTTTAGAAAAGAAAGGTTTCTTAGTTTAGCTATATTCTATCAAAAGGAACTTTTTTTATCCTGGAATTATAAGAAAAAGGAAGAGCTTCCCATGGAATGTAAAAACACTTATTACAAGGAAGGATCACTTCTAAAGGTTTTAAGAAAAACAACTATTGAACATAAAGATTATTGTATTTATCTGAGTCTTGATATATCAAACTATCAAACAACTTTTTATAGGTATGCTCTTATGGTAATTTTTCTTTATCTCCTTACAGTAATCATGGTATTCTATCTCTTTTCACGGTTTAAAGAGGCTGAAGAGAGAAAAAAAGAGGCTGAAAAAAGGCTTCAAGCAGAAAGAGAATTAGCCCTTCTTGGAAGAATGGCAGCTACATTAGCGCATGAACTTAGAAACAGTTTGAATAATCTTTTTCTTCTTATGCAAGCAAGTGCCTCAAATAATTTTTCTCAGGATAAGATTTTGAACGAATTAAAAGGTCTTCTTGAATGGACACAAGAGATCCTTCTCTTTCACAAAAATCTCAAAATAGAGCCTCAATATTTTGATCCTGAAATGTTAGTTTATGAATTGAAACTCCTTAGTGCCAATTTTGAATACAAGGGTGTGACTTTGTTAATAGTAAACCAGGTAAAAACCCTTTGGGGAGACCCTTTTTGGATAAAAAGGGCTGTGGAAAATTTAATAAAAAACTCTTTTCAAGCCATTGAAAAGGATGGCATTATTAAAGTACACATAGAAGAAAAAGGAAATTTTTATCTTATAGAAGTTTATGATAATGGGCCTCCTATTCCAGAGGAAATAAAAGAAAATATTTTTGAACCTTTTTTTACTACAAAAAAAGGAGGGTTTGGGCTTGGTTTATATTTGGTAAAGAAAATCATGGAGGCTCATCATGGAACTGTAGAAATAGAAAATTTACCTTCTTATGGTAAAATTTTTCGTTTAAAATGGAAAGCCTATGAAAAAAGATAGCCTCTTAGTAGTAGAAGACGAGAAGCTTCAAAGAGAAATTTTAGAAGATTTTTTAAAAAAAAGGGATATCATGTTTTTACTGCAGCCTCCATTCAGGAAGCTAAGGAAATACTAAATTCAAAAGAGGTCAATTTAATCCTTCTTGATTGGAAACTACCTGATGGAGATGGATTAGACTTTTTAACTTTCGTTAAAGAACGCTACTCCTTTATACCAGTGATAATGATTACAGCCTTTGCAAGTATAGAACATGCAGTTACTTCTATGAAAAAAGGGGCTTATCATTATTTATCTAAGCCTATTAATTTAGAAGAATTACTTTTATTAGTAGAAAGGGCTCTTAAAGAGTTTAGGTTAACCAAAGAGGTATACCTTTTAAAGGAAAGGCTAAAGTACTTGTCTCAAGCAGAGTTTAAATCTTTGGAGGGCATTATAGCTGAAAGCCCTGCTATGAAAAAGGTG
>JBKBMM010000133.1:0-2749 GCA_046295835.1 Caldimicrobium sp. | reverse complement strand
TACTATGGGTATCAAAATCTCCTTTTCTTCATTTCCTAAAAGTCCACCCTCACCTGCATGGGGATTAAGGGCACAAAGGGCAATTTTGGGTACCTCCTTTTTGGTCTGTATTTTCTTTAAAAATTCATAGATAAGTTTAGCCTTTTTCTCAATAATGTGAGGATCTATTTTATAGGGGACCTCTTTTAAAGGTATATGAGTAGTTACTAAAGCAACTTTTAATTTTTTTCCATAAAAGCACATAGCATAGTTTTTAATATTAAAGGCTTCAGCTAAAAATTCTGTATGTCCCCTATAAGGGAGTTCTAAGACTTTAAAGCATTCTTTGCTTATAGGAAGGGTAATAAGCCCTTGAATTTCATTTTTTTTAAGAAAATCAATAGCTGAATAAAGATAGTTAACTGTGGCTCTATGGGTTAACTCATTAGGCCTTCCTGGAATTATGTGTAAAGAAGAAAGATTAAGAAGTTCTATATTTTTGGGAATATTTATTTTATAGGTTTTGGTTAGGGTTAGGATGAGATTTTTATCCCCAAAGAGGATAAATTTAGCTTTAAGATGTTCCAAATAGGGAAGGGATTTTACTAAGATCTCTGGGCCAACCCCAGCAGGGTCGCCCAGAGTAATACCAAGTTTTATCATTTCATTTCTTCAAAATCTGCATCTATTACTTCATCTCCGCTCTTCTTTTCTGACTCCTTCGTTGTTTCAGTCCTTTGCTCAGCTTTGCCTCTATAAAGCATTTCAGCCAATTTATATGAGGCTTGGGTAAGTTCATCCATAGCTCTTCTAATAGCAGCTAAGTCATCTTTCTCCATAATTTCTCTAAGTTGGGCAATTTTACCTTCTACATCCTTTTTAAGTTCATCAGTCACTTTATCTCCTAATTCTTTTAAAGTCTTTTCTACTGAATAAATTAAGGAATCGGCCTGATTCCTTGCCTCTGCAAGTTCTTTTTTTCGCCTATCTTCTTCTGCATATTGTTCTGCCTCTTTAATAATTCTCTGAATTTCCTCTTCAGAAAGCCCTGAGCTTGGTCTTACCACTATAGATTGTTCTTTTCCAGTACCTAAGTCTTTAGCTGTCACATGTAAAATTCCATCAGCATCTATATCAAAGGTCACTTCAATCTGAGGAACACCTCTTGGAGCTGGAGGAATACCTACTAAATCAAACTTGGCAATACTTTTATTATCCTTAGCAAGGGGTCTTTCTCCCTGAAGTACATGAATGGTCACTGCAGTTTGATTATCCGTAGCAGTAGTAAAAATCTGACTTTTTCTGGTAGGGATAGTAGTCCCTCTGGGGATTAGAACTGTAAGAACTCCTCCAAGGGTTTCAATTCCTAAGGAAAGAGGTACCACATCAAGAAGTAATACATCCTTTACTTCTCCCTTTAAGACTCCTGCTTGTATTGAGGCACCCATAGCAACTACTTCATCTGGATTTACCCCTTTAACTGGTTCTTTGCCAAAAATCTCTTTTACCTTTTGCTGTACTCTTGGCATTCTTGTCATACCACCCACAAGTATAACTTCATCAATATCCTGGGGGGTAATTCCAGCATCCTTCATAGCTATTCTACAAGGCTCTTCAAGCTTTTGAATTAAATCCTCTACTAAGCTTTCAAGTTTTGCTCTTGTTAATTTGGTTACTAAGTGTTTAGGTCCTGTAGCATCTGCTGTAATGAAGGGTAAATTTATTTCTGTTTCTAAAGTAGAAGAGAGCTCAATTTTTGCCTTTTCAGCAGCCTCTTTTAATCTTTGTAAAGCCATTTTATCTTGCTTTAAATCAATTCCATGCTCTTTTTTGAATTCTTCACATAGCCAGTCCACAATTCTCATATCAAAGTCTTCTCCGCCAAGGAAGGTATCTCCTGAAGTAGCTTTAACTTCAAAGACCCCATCTCCTACTTCTAAAATGGAAATATCAAAGGTACCACCTCCAAGGTCAAAAACAGCAATAATTCCCTCCTTCTTCTTCTCAAGTCCATAGGCTAAACAGGCTGCAGTAGGCTCATTGATAATTCTTATAACATTGAGCCCTGCAATCCTTCCAGCATCTTTAGTAGCCTGTCTTTGAGAATCATCAAAATAGGCAGGTACAGTAATCACGACATCTGTAACTTCTTCACCTAAATACTCTTCTAAATCTTGTTTTATTTTCCTTAAGATCATTGCAGAGATTTCTGGAGGACTATAGCGTTTTCCTCTAATCTCTACATGAGCATCTCCATTTGGTGCTTCTACAATTTTATAGGGCACTCTTTTCATCCATTGCTGAACCATAGGATCATTAAATTTTCTACCCATTAATCTTTTGATCCCAAAAATGGTATTTTCAGCATTTATAATAGCCTGCCTTTTCGCAGGAAGACCTACTAAAATCTCTCCACTTTCCTGAAAGGCTACAATGGAAGGAGTTGTTCTTGTACCTTCTCTATTAGGAATAACCTTGGGCTCTCCTCCTTCAAAAATAGCTACACATGAATTGGTAGTTCCAAGATCAATACCTACAACTGGTATTTTTTTTGCCATAGTTTAAACCTCCTTTTACTAAATTTTATTCATATTGCTCATTCTCAAGATCTTCTTGCTCTGAAAGTTCTTTGCTCATGAACTCTTTAGCACTCTGAGGTTTTCCCTGACATACACAGACCAAAGCTGGTCTAATTACCCTTTCATGAAGTTTATATCCCTTTTGAAAAACCTTTATTATTCCACCATTAGGTATTTCATCATGGGGTTCC
>JBKBMM010000132.1:0-2753 GCA_046295835.1 Caldimicrobium sp. | reverse complement strand
CTTTAAAAATTTCAAGGAAAATTATTTATAAGATTTTACATGCTCCACAGGCCTTACAAACTTTTGGTTGACAAAAGGAAGTAACTTTTTCCTGATGTGCCCTAATCCACTCATTATAAAGAAACTCTTTCTTTACCTCACACTTTATTTGTTCCCAAGGAAAAACATACTTTATATCTTTTGGTGGTTTTAAAATAGATTCTAAGTTTTCTATCCGCTCTTTAGCTCTATTTAATGGTTCACCCAGGGCTAAAGCTAAAATAAAATCTTTCAAATTTTTATCGCCTCTTGCTAAAATTGCTTGAAGCAAGGCATCCTTTAAGGACTCTACCTTTACCTCTGGTATAGAGGAAAGCTCCTTATTAATTAGATTTTTCTTTTCCTTAAGAAGTGCAAAATCAAAGTCTGCCCATTGAAAGGGAGTATGAGGCTTTGGTACAAAGGGTGAAAAACTAAAAATAAATTTAAAGGGAGCTTTTCTCTTTTTAAGCTCTTTTATAAATTTGATACTCTCCATAAGATCGCTCTCTTTTTCTGTTGGAAGACCAAACATAAAATAAAACTTTATCTTTTTTACGCTACTTCCTTTAAGCCTCTCTAAGACCTCAAAAATTAATTCATTTGAAATCTCTTTATTAATAACTCTTTTCAGTCTTTCAGAAGCAGTCTCTGGAGCAAGAGCAATACTTTTCGTGGAAATTAAAAGGGAAAAAAAATCTTCTTTTATAGTATCTAATCTCAGAGATGAAAAAGTTAAAATAATTTCTTTTTTAAGGAGCTCTTTTCCCAATCTTAAAACCTCATCTCTATTTGCAAACTCTAAGCCTATTAACCCCACTTTACTTTTGGGAGGAATCTCTTCTAATTTTTTTAGCAAGGCTTCTGAGGAATAACCTCTTGGTGGACGAGAAATAAAGCCTGCTAAACAAAATCTACAAGCTCTTCCACAACCTTTAGAAACCTCCAAAAGATAACTCTCCTTAAATTGAGCCCTCTCTGAGGTGAGCTTAGACAAAATTGGATTTTCAGGAAAAATTTTTTTAATTATTTTAAGAGATCTTTTTTGTAAATCCATCAAGGGAGAAAAGAAATACTCTAATTCTGAAAGCTTTTCAATTAATTTCTCTTTATGAGAAGAGTATTCTAAAATAAGAGGAATAAGTTCCTTTTCCATAGCCTCCCATTCTCCCAATAAAAAGCCATCCATAAAAGAGCTAAGGGGAAAAGGATTACTCCATGTAGCTATGCCTCCAGCTAAAACTGTCTCTCTTCTTTCTAAAGGGTTAAGCTTAATTTCTGATTTTATTAAAATGTTTACCACATTAACAAAATCTCCTTCAAAGGGGATTGTAAAGAGTAATAGAGGAAAATCCTTAAGAGGCCTATTATTTTCTATAGATCTTATTTTCACTTCACCATCATAAAAAAATCTCTCACAAACTAATTCATCATAACTATTTAGCCTTTCATAGAGATAGAGAAATCCCAAATTTGCCATACCTATTTCATATTTATTGGGAAAAATAAGGGCAATAGGAATCCTTCCAGTCCATTTCTTTCTTATAAAATTTTTTTCAAATTTTAAAGGTGACTCTCTAAATTTTTTCTCCACTACCATTAACCAATTTTTTAGCTATATTTTAGTTTATGGCCTGGAAAAATTTTCTATTCCCTCTTCTTGGGATTATTTTAGGGTTATTTTTAATAATAATACTTCCTTTAAAAAAAGAGAGGGAGACAAAGAGAGAAATCCCAATTCTTACAACCGGGCAACCTGAACTATGCTTACTTTGCCACAATGAAAAAATTCAAGAAAAGGCTCACAGTGTAGAAATATTAGGTTGTTCCAGTTGTCATTTAGGAAATCCCTTTGCCACCTCTAAAAAGGAAGCCCACCGGGGAATAGTAAAAAATCCTTCAGACCTAAGAGTAGTAGAAAAGACATGTGGACAGCCAAATTGCCATCCAGGAGATATAAAAAAGGTTAGAAATTCTCTCATGGCTACAAATCACGGCATAATAAAAAGACTCCTCTATGTCTTTAGAGAAGAAAAATTACTTCAAGAGTTTTCTTATATCAAAGTAGCTGATCTCTATTCTAAACATAAAGACTTTGAAAAAAGTTTTGCTTTGGATTATTTTAAAAAACTTTGTGGCTCTTGCCATCTTTACTTAGAAAAGGAAAAATTTGAGGGATTTTTAGCTGAAAAAGGAGGAGGCTGCTCTGCCTGTCACTTACTTGGCTCAAAAAAGGACTTAAAGGAGAAAAAACTTCATCCAAAACTTAGTAAAGCTGTACCTCTCGAAAAATGTGTCCTGTGTCATAATAGAAGTGGACGCATTGGCTTTACCTATCAAGGGCTCTATGAAGGTTCTCAAGGAGGAATTTTTCATAAAACTTGGATTGATGGCAGGGAACTCCTTGCTATTGAACCTGATGTTCATTTTAAAGCAGGACTACATTGTATTGATTGTCATACGAGAGAAGAAATTATGGGAGATGGAAATTTTTATCATAATATAGAGGAGGCTTTAGAAATTACCTGTGAAACCTGTCATAAAGGAAAGGGGCTTACCAAAAAAGGAAGAATTCTAAATAATCTAATTAAGAAAGGTGATAAGCTTTTTCTAAAAAGTAAGATTACAGGAAAGGAACATCCTGTTAAAACACCCTCTCCCAGCTGTGAAGATAGATTTCACAAAAGGCTTTCCTGTTCAGCTTGTCATTCAGAGTATATGCCTCAATGTATGGG
>JBKBMM010000131.1:0-2756 GCA_046295835.1 Caldimicrobium sp. | reverse complement strand
GTAGTTGCATAACTTTACTCCTTTAAAGGTTGTATATTTATAATTTTTGCAGAAAAAAGATTGCTTATTAGCTTTACTTCTGGTCTTTCCTTAATCTCTTCAAGGGTAGTCCTTTTATAGTTTTCTACAATTACCTTTAATGATTTTCCAAAATAGCCTTCCACCTTTTCTTTTAGGATGGGAAGATAAGTGGATTTTAGAAAGTCTTTATTACTTTTTAAATGGAGTTTAATTTCTGAAGAAGTAATCTCTGGCTCAGGAATCTGAATAAGTAAAGAATAAAGGGCAGGACTTTCTTTTTTCAATTTTTCCAAAAAAAGAGACCAATTTTTGGGTTGAGTTTCCTCAAAAGGAATAGTGGATTTAGAAGTTTCCTCTCTTTCTATTTCAGTAGCAAATTCTTCCATTCTTTTTAGAATTTCTCTTAGAGGGAGAATTTTTCCAAATTCGCAGATTTTTGCTAAAATAATCTCCAATTGTAATTGTGGATAGCTTGAGCGTTTTAGTATTTCAAGATCTTTTAGAAGAGTTTGGAAGATGAGGAGTAGCTCTTCTTGAGTAGTAGAAATGAAGGCCTCTCTTAGCCCAGGATTTTGAATAGTAAGATTTCCCTCCTCTGGTAAGACTTTGGATATAAATAGATTTCTAAAAAATTCAGTTAGTTTTTCTGTAAGATAAATTAGGTCAATCCCTCTTTCATAGATCTGCCTTGATAAGGTTATAGCCTTTTTAAGATCTCTTTCTAAAAGAATTTGAGCTATTTCTTCTATTAAAACCTCTTCGTGCCAACCTAAGGCAGAAATAACATCTTCTTTAGTTTTAACTCCATAGGCCATAGCTTGATCAAGAAGGGAAAGAGCATCTCTCATACTACCTTGGGCCTCTTTGGCTATGAGCTCAAGGGCAGCATCTTCAATCTCATAGCCCTCTTTAATGCAGACTTCTTTTAAGAATTGAATCATCTTTTTAAGATCAAGCCTTCTAAAATCATATCTTTGGCACCGAGATATTATGGTCGGGGGAAGTTTGTTAGGTTCAGTGGTTGCAAGGATGAAGTAAACATGAGATGGAGGCTCCTCTAAGGATTTTAAAAGGGCATTACTGGCCTCTTTGGTTAACATATGGGCTTCGTCAATAATATATACCTTTGCTTTACCTTTAGCAGGAGCATATTTTAAGTTTTCAATAAGCTCTCTTATTTGGTCAATACCTCTATTTGAGGCAGCATCAATTTCTATAACATCTACAAAAACACCCTTGGTAATTTCTTCACAATGATTACATTTGTTACAGGGCTCATAACCATCAAGGGGAGACTTACAATTAATAGCTTTAGCTATGATTCGTGCTACAGTAGTTTTACCCGTACCCTTTATTCCTGAAAAAAGTAATGCATGGCTAAGTTTATTAAGCTTAAGTGCATTTATAAGAGTTTTAGTTATATGGGACTGTCCTACTACTTCGCTAAATCTTTGAGGACGATATTTGCGAGCTAAAACTAAATAACTCATATTTCAAATTTAACATACTCTTTAATAAAAGACAAGGAATCTCCCCCCTCATAACTACGCGGAGGGAGAGGAAGTAGGGAGGGGGTTATGAGAAATTACCCATGTGAAGCAGGAAAAAAGGTATAACTAATCCATATCAAGAGGATAAGTAAAATTATCCCAAGGCCTATACATCCCCATACTAACTTGCTTTCAAAGGGAACCCAGGGATCATATTCCATTTTTTTTAACTCTTCTGCTATGTCTTTTTCTTTAATCTCCTCAGCCATAACTTTCCCTCCTTCAGCTTTATTGTCCTACCACAGGAGGTTTAACACCATGGAAGAAGATCCAGGAAATCAATAATCCAATCCAGATAATAAAACCAAAGAGACATATCACATAAACTAAGGCCAATTTACCCAATCCTTCTGCCCAGAGTTTTCTAAAATCAGTAATTACACCAATGGTAAAGAAGGTGATCAAAAAGAAGAGGACTCTCAAAGCATTTGTTCCTGCTGTGGCACTTTTAGTTTGATCCACTATTTTCTTTGATTCCTTTATAGTCTCTTCCTTAGTTTTTATTTGATTTTTGAGATCAGCTATTTTGGCTTGCAGTTGTGCTTGAAGCACAGGATCTGTTGTGGTTTGTAATTGTTTTTCTATTTTGGCTATTTCCTTTTTTATAACCTTAGCTTGATCTTCAAAGGCTTTTACCTTAGGGGCATGCGGCGCAGAGATAAGTAATATTACGATAAATCCAATAAAATAGGCCAACACAAATTTAGGAAATCTTCTCCAAATCTCTTTTACACTAACTTTCTCACCTGGTGCACATTCCACATAGGCACACCAAATATAGGCTAAGAGAAAAGCCCAAATACTTATGAAGATATCAATAAAAAGTTTAGTGGTGGCAGCTGCCATAAGGATCCACCCTTCTTCATATTTTATTCCAGCCATGGCCTCAGCCTTACCTCTTATAAGGGCATCAGTAATAGCACCAGAAGCAAAGGCTGCTCCATCTGTTTTCACTGCAAGCCCCATCCAAGCACCAGCTACCATAGGCTCTTTCCAAAGAAAGATTTGAGCAAGGAAAGGAAGTATAACTAACTCTACCACTGCAAAGATAACTACTAAAGAAGCAACCATAATTGGTACTACAGGGCGTGCCCTAATAGCTCCACCAGCTGCAATTGCTGCAGAAACACCACAAATTGAAATACCTGCAGCTAAAGGCGCAGCCCATTCTTTGCTAAACTTAAA
>JBKBMM010000130.1:0-2799 GCA_046295835.1 Caldimicrobium sp. | reverse complement strand
AGGGTTTTAGAAACCAATACCTTCTATCCTTTAGGATCAAAAAAAGAAATTAGGGTTGATGTGAGATATATTTTGGCAACCTCAAAGGATCTTAAAAAATTAGTAGAAGAAGGCAATTTTAGAGATGATCTCTACTATAGAATTAATGTCATTCCTTTAAAAATACCCCCTTTACGGGAGAGAAAAGAGGACCTTCCTCTTCTTATTAGGCACTTCTTGCAATATTATTCTCAAAAATATCAAAAAGCAATCCCTGAAATATCTAAAGAGGCATATTTAGCTCTTTTAAACTATAATTATCCAGGAAATGTAAGGGAACTCAAACATATTATTGAAAGGGCTTTACTATTATGCCAGAATAACCTTATTACTCTAAGAGATTTACCTGAGGAATTAATTCCCAAAGAAAAATCTGAAGTTTCCATGGATATTAAAAGATGCAGAGAAATGCTTGAAAAAGAATTAATATTAAAAACATTGAATGAATGTAGAGGAAGAAAGGGAGAAGCCGCTAAAAAATTAGGCATCTCCCGAAAGACGCTCTGGCAAAAACTTAAAAAAATTGAAAGTTAATCCTTTCCTTTGATCTTTTCATACCACAGTGCATGTCTATGCCTTACATATTCTTCATCTACCTCCCCAGTTATCATAGCCTTCAAAAGAGGCCAATTAGATTTAATAGCTAAGACAAAAAAGATGTGAATTAAAAAGAGAAGTATAAAAATTCCACCAAAGATTGTATGGAGGAGATTTAAAAGAGACTCTATAGAAGGTGGAAAAGGGATAACTTCCAAATTTTTTATTACCTTTAGAATTCCTGTAATAAGCACCGCTAAAGCTACTAAACCTATACCTAAATAAGCAAATCTTTGTTCAGGAAGCCATTTATCAGAAGGAGGCTCTTTTCCTATACCAAAAGAAGCTAAAATCATTTTTATTGAGTTACTAAAATCTCCCCTTTTTGGAAGTAAACCAAAATCCTTTCTAAGAACATGAAAGAAAATATGAAAGAATATGGCAAAGGTAAAAAAAATAGCAAAAATATAATGTAATTTGGTTAAGAGATAGAAATCCGCTGTCCATCTTAAGCCAGGAATTTCAGTTATATAATATCTTTTAAAAAGAGGAAGACAGCCAAGCCCTGTAAAAATAAGCATTATTCCGGAGAAGGCAATTAACCAATGTTCAAACCTAACTACAGCTCCATATCTCTTTATCTTGCCCATAGTTATTCCTCCTCCTTTTTATTTTTAGTAATATATGTTCCCATTATCCCAGTTACTGCTCCTAAGATTCCAGCTCCGAGTACCACCTTTCCCCAAGGATTAATCTCCTCTTTATAGCGATTTTTCACTTTAACAGGCATCTGAAAAGGAGCTTTTAGTTCCTTAAGTTTTGCCTCAATTTTTTCAAAGGGAATAGCTGAGAGATAAAGCGTGCTAGTTCCACCATTCTGAGTATCTCCATATATATAAAGCCCTTCACTTTTAGCCTTTTCATAAGCTATGGAATAAATTTTCTCTCTTTCTCCAAAGAGATATACTGCCTTATCTCTTAGTCTTTCTCTACAGGCTACTACACAAGCGGGTTCTAAGCCTTTTTTAATTCTTGCATTACAAAGATCACACTTATACATGACTCCACCACCAGCCAACTTTGGCATAAGTTTTAAATAAATTCCTACCCCAGCTTGCCTTTGAGGTATATGCCAGGGACAAATATCCCTACATTTAGCTCCACCAAAACATATGCTGTGATCAATAATAGTATTACCTTCTGGCTCTTTTGAAAGAGCACCAAAGGGACAACCCTTTACACAAGGAGGATAATCACAGTGCATGCATCTTCGAGGAATAAAAAGAGATTTACCCTCAATTTCAACCTTTTGAATAAAAAGCCAGTTATATGGTGTTAGTCTCGTTATAAGATCCCTTTTTTCTGACCAATCTTCATAAGTCTTTCTTGGCCAATAAGGCTGGATAGGCTTTTTTGGCTCAGGGAAACGAGACTTATTTTCCTCTCTGCAAGCCTTTACACATCTTGGAATGGGTTCACCATCACATCCATCACATTTAGTAAGGTCAATAAGAGTTGCAAACTTTCCTGGATAGGCTTGGCTCTCCTTTGAAGAGAGCATAGCTATTCCAAGCCCTCCCATAACTTTAAAAAATTGCCTCCTCGATAACCTTACCCCCTCCATTTACCTACCCCCAAGTTTTTTGTATAAATTAAATCATTTATCAAAAAATTCAAGATTATAAAGATTTTATTACCAAAAAGTAACACCAATGCTTTTTCTATTTTACCAAAAGGTAACTAATTATCTCTTATCCTTTATTTTTTGTGGATATTTTTTAGGTATAAACTTTGCTTAAATTCGTTGAAAAATTCAACGAAGGAGGTGAGGGTTTATGAGAGAGAAGGGATGAAAGTTTTAAAGAATTTTTAAAGAATTTATAGTTATGAAAAACGAGAAGGAGGTGAGGGTATGGCAGAGGCTGAGAAAAAGGGAATATTAAATGAAGATTGGTTAGCTTTTTGGTTAGCAATTATTTTGTTCTTTGTTTCTCTTTTAGCTTATAAGGGAATTGATATTTATGGATGGATAGTTTCTACTAAAGAATGGCTAAAATTGGAAAAGGCAATAGAGCCAGTAGGTAAGAAATATAAGGGAGTTTCTGGGGAGATAGTAAAAATTGAAGGCAACAAGTTAATCCTTAAGACTAAGGATGGGAAGGAGCAGTCAGTAACGGTAGATGATCCCACAAGGTATCAAGTAGGGCAGATCTATGAGAAAAG
>JBKBMM010000129.1:0-2801 GCA_046295835.1 Caldimicrobium sp. | reverse complement strand
ATAGCAGCAATATAGAGACTTTCCCTTTTTTCTACCGGAAAGCCTAATGCATTGGCGATTTCTTCAGCAGCAATTCCAGTTCCTATGGAATGAAGCCAAATTTCTTCTGAGGAAAGTTCATATCCTGTTAAATTTTTATTGAAGTACTTCATAGATACTGAGGAAAGCAGAATAAGCCTAATTTGATCTGTACCAAGGAGCATAAAGGCTTTTAAAAGAGAATCCACTTTTTGGGGAAGGGCAAAGGCTGCAGAATTAACTAATTTTAAAAAATTTACTGCTATTCCAGGATCGCTTTTTATTACTTCTTCAAGCTCTTTATAATTTATCTCCTCATTGCGTAAAAGCTCTAAAGCCCTTTGGGCTGTCTTAGGAAAAGTGGGTACAGTATCAATTTTCTCAAAAATTCTTTCTAAAAGGAATTCACTCATAGTACTCCACCTTTTTATTTTTGATTTTTACTTCGAATCTTTGTTCCTTTGGGTTTATAGCAAGGATTAAAGGGTAAGGCATATTAGTTTTAAAAAGAGTTTGATTCAATAGGCCATTTCGCTTTAACCAAGCTATAGCTATTTTTAAATTTTTCTCAGATAGGTCTAAAAAATTGGGATTTTCTTTAAAAATACTTCCTCCAGCAAGTATCCATTTTGCCTCTTCTAAATCTATTTTCAGACTTTGAAGTTCTGCTTGAAAAAGTTCAAGAAGTGTTTCACCTGAATATAGCCAAAATCCCTCTATTTCAATATCTTCATCTCTATAGGGTAAAATAAAACTTGCAAGTCCATAAACATTTTGGGTTTTATGTATAAATCCTATGGCAACTCCAGCCCCTAAAAAATCTGTAGATAAAATTATTTCTTTTTTTCTAATAATTTGATAGGTTCCTTTATGGACTTTAATTACCATAATAACTCCTTATTCTAAGATTCTTAATTTCTGGGTTTTTGCCTTAACTACTTCCAAGTTATCAATTTCCCTTAAGGCTATCTCTACATTTTTTTCCACTGTTTCATGGGTAAGCATTACAATGGGTACAGCTCCTCTCTTTTTCTGTCTTCCTATTTGTACAACAGAAGAAATGCTTATGTTATGTTTTCCCAATATACCAGAAATTTTAGATAAAACCCCGGGTTGATCTATTACTGTAAATCTGAAATAATATCTAAAAACACTTTCTTCTATAGGTCTTAAGGGTAACCCTTTTTCAGTTTTGAGAGGATAATTAATTAAAGGGCTCTTTTGAGAAAGAAGATATTCTGCAGCAGACACAATATCACTCACTACTGCGCTGGATGTAGGCTCCCCTCCAGCCCCAAGACCATATAAGAGAATTTCTCCCACAAAATCTCCTTTTATTAAAATAGCATTATAATTCAATCTCACAGAAGTCAAGATATGATTTTCAGGAAGTAGGGCAGGGAAAACCCTAATTTCTATGTGTTTTTTACACTTCCTTGCTTCAGCTAAGAGCTTCACAATGTATCCAAAGGACTTTGCAAATTGTAAGTCCATAAGGGAAATTTCCTCAATTCCTTCAATATATACCTTATGGAAGGGAATAAAAAATCCAAAAGCAAGACTTGCAAGGATGGTTATTTTATGTGCTGAATCAATTCCCTTTAAATCTAAACTGGGATCTTGTTCAGCATATCCTTTAACTTTAGCTTCCTCTAAAGCCTTTTCAAAGGAAAGGTTATGCTCAAGCATTCTTGTAAGAATGTAATTAGTAGTTCCATTTATTATTCCTGTTATCCTTTCAATTTGGTTTCCCACGAGGGCCTCTCGCAGAGTTTTGATAACTGGAATACCACCTGCAACAGAGGCCTCAAATCCAAGATAAGCCTTCTTTTCTTTAGCCACTTCAAAGAGTTCATCTCCCTTTTCTGCTAAAACTGCTTTATTTGCTGTAATTACCTGCTTCCCCCTTTCCAAAGCTGATAAAATATAGCTTTTTGCAGGTTCTATCCCCCCCATCAACTCACAAATAATTGAAATTTCTTCATCCTTTAAAATTTCTTCAAAATTTGTAGTAAAGAGTTCTTGGGGAACTTTAATTTCTCTCTTTTTTTTCTTATCTCTTACCAAAATTTTCTTTACTCTAAAATCTATCCCTAACCTATTTTTTAACAACTCTCTATTTTTTTCTAATAAGGTATATACCCCTTGACCCACAGTTCCAAAGCCAAGTAAGGCTATTTTTATCTCTTTCAAGAAGCACCTCCTTTACTGGCATTTATCATAACCACAGGTTCCACAAAAGAGGCACTGACCATGCACCTCTAAATCTTCTCCACATTTTGGGCAAACCATTCTTTCACCTTCTCCTTTTCTTATATAAATTACCTGTGTAGGTTTTGACCCATATCTATAGATGGTAATTCCCTTTAAGCTCCAGCTGTAAGCTAAAAGATAAATTTTTTTAACTTCTTCAATAGAGGCTGTTTCTGGCAAATTAATGGTTTTAGACACAGCGTTATGAGTGTATTTTTGAAAGGCTCTTTGGATAGCTAAATGCCTCTCTGAAGGTATTTCAAAGGCCGTATAAAATAACTTTTTAATGGAGTCTTTAATATTTATTCGGCTTATTAATCCTTTCTCTTGGATTTCTTCTTTTAATGCTTCAATCTCGCTTTCTTTAAAACCCTCTTCTTCTAAAACCTCTTCAAATAAAGGATGAAATTCTTTCAAAAGGACACCATCTAAGGTTTTTCTTTCATAATAAATTCCGAATAAAGGTTCAATTCCAGAAGAAACCCCTGCGATAACGGATAAGGTACCTGTTGGGGCAATAGTTGTTGTTG
>JBKBMM010000128.1:0-2814 GCA_046295835.1 Caldimicrobium sp. | reverse complement strand
ATTAATCTTAGAGTGGTTAGAAGACCAGATGGAAGCTTGGTTGCCTTAAATCGTCAAGGAGAGATAGCCATTGAAGGGCCTGATGGGAGAATTTTGGAAAAATATCCTGTAGTCTACGGGGCTAAGATCAAAGTGGAAGAGGGTGAGAATGTAAAAGTTGGAACCCTATTAGTGGAATGGGACCCTTATACCATGCCCATTATCACAGAAGTGTCTGGTTATGTTAAATTTGGTGATGTTATCAATGGTGTCACAGTTGATGAAAGAATAGATCCCACTACAGGTAGAATTACCATTGTTGTAAGAGATTATAAATTAACAGATTATCGTCCCCGAATCTCCATCAAAGATGAAAAGGGAAGAACCATTGATCTGCCTGAGGGTAGAGGAAAGGCAAGATATGAACTGCCAGTAGGGGCAATCATAAGCGTACAGGAAGGAGAATATGTTGAGGCAGGTGACATAGTGGCAAGAATTCCTCGTGAGACTTTAAAGGCAAAGGATATTACTGGAGGTTTACCTAAAGTTACTGATCTCTTTGAAGCCAGGAAATCCAAAGAGAGCGCTATCATAAGTGAAATTGAGGGAAGGGTAGTTTTTGAAAAGGATGTGCGTGGAAGAAAAAGATTAGTTATTCAACCTGAAATCGGTGAGGCAAAGGAATATATGTTGCCTAAGGGAAAATATATTGTAGTTAGAGAGGGAGATTTAGTAAAACCTGGTGATCCTTTGATTGAGGGATCTCCAAATCCCCATGACATTCTTAAAGTATCTGGAGTAAAAGGAGTGGCAAGATTTTTGGTAGAAGAAATTCAAGAAGTTTATAGATTACAAGGTGTAAAGATTAATGATAAACACTTTGAAGTGATTGTAAAACAGATGTTAAAGAAGGTTAAAATAAAAGACCCTGGTGATACCTTCTTTATGATAGGAGAATATGTGGATAAAGTGCGTTTTGAGGAAGAAAATAATAAGGTTTTAGCACAAGGTGGGAAACCAGCTGTAGCAGAACCTGTTATTTTAGGAATTACAAAGGCAGCTCTTCTTACAGAATCATGGCTCTCAGCTGCTTCTTTCCAAGAAACTACCAGAGTCTTAACAGAGGCCTCTCTTGCTGGAAAAGTGGATTATCTCCGGGGTCTCAAAGAAAATGTTATAATCGGAAGATTAATTCCTGCAGGAACAGGTAGAATCCAATACGAAAAGCTGGGATGGTTATAAGATCTTAAAATAGGCTGGGCTTGCCTTCCCAGCCTATTTTATATTCCTCATTAAGGAGATTTAGATATAAAGGCTAACTTTCAATAAAATGGGCTTTTAGAGTTTTAATATAATTTTTAACAGTTTCTTTGCCTGTGCCACCAAGAATTTCTCTTCTTTTTATGGCATGTTCTATAGTTAGCCAATTATATAGGTCTTCTTCAATAAGTGGGGTGAAACTTTTAAATTCATCTAAAGTGAGTTCTTCTAATTTTTTCCTTTTTTCTTCTGCATAACGCACGATTTTGCCTGTAAGATGATGGGCCTCTCTAAAAGGAATACCTTTTAATACTAAATAATCTGCAAGTTCTGTGGCCAATATAAATCCCTCTTTTAGATGTTTTTCCATATTTTCTTTCTTTACTTTCATTCCTTCTACTAAGAGAGTTGCCATCTTAAGGGAGGCTTTTGTAGTATTTAGGGCATTGAAAAGAGGAGGTTTATCCTCTTGAAGATCTCTGTTATAACTTAAGGGAAGATTTTTAATAAGAGCAAGGAGTTGCATAAGATTTCCCAGCACTGAGGCACATTTTCCTCTGATTAATTCTGCAGCATCTGGATTTTTCTTTTGAGGCATAATAGAACTTCCAGAGCAAAGCCTATCTGGTATATCAATAAAGGAAAATTCTTGACTCATCCAAAGAATAATTTCTTCAGAAAATCTTGAAAGATCAAGCATAATTAGGGTTAGGATAAACACACCTTCTGCTACAAAATCTCTACTTGAGACTGCATGAACACTATGGGGATGAGGCGCAGAGAAATTAAGCTCCTTGGCAAGAAAAACTCTATCTAAGGGAAAACCAGTGCCAGCAAAGGCGGAGGACCCTAAGGGACATAATTTAAGCCTTTTTTCCCAATCAATGATTCTCTCTAAGTGATGTTTCATGGCCTCTGCATAGGTACAAATCCAATGCGAAAAGAGCACAGGTTGTGCATGTTGAAGATGAGTAAAGCCTGGCATAACCACATCTATATATTCTTCAGCCTTGCTTAAAAGGGAGTTAATAAAATTTTTTATCAAGTTTTTTACTTCTTTAGCCTCCTCCATGAGATATAGCCTAAGATCAGTTACCACTTGTTCATTTCTTGATCTTCCTGTATGGAGCTTATAGGCAACTTCACCTATCTTTTCATAAAGCCTTTTTTCAAGATTCATATGCACATCTTCGTATTCCTTTTTAAAGGGAAAGGATCCCTCTTCCAACTCCACTTCAATTTCTTTAAGGGCTCTCTCTATTTGGGATAATTCTTCATAAGTGAGGATTCTTGCTTTATGCAAGGCCTTTGCATATGCTAAACTTGCCTTCACTTCAGCCTTTGCTAAAACCCAATCAAAGGAAATGGACTCAGTAAAGTCCTCAAAGAATTCCTCTGTTTTTTCAACAAATCTTCCACCCCAGGCTTTTTCAAACATATTTTAAGCTCCATAGTTTTTCCAAATTTTAACACCTATCCCATTAAAAACCAAGAACCAGGGAAATTAAATTTTAATTAGTGCTTGAAACTCAATTTTGCCCAATATTGTTTTAAATTAATAAAATTACTCTTGAA
>JBKBMM010000127.1:0-2871 GCA_046295835.1 Caldimicrobium sp. | reverse complement strand
TTCCAACTCTTCTGCCTTTAACTCTTTATCTTGAGGTTGAATAACAACTCTAATTGGGAGACCATATTTTTTGGCAAATTCAAAGTCCCTCTGGTCATGTGCAGGCACGCACATAATAGCCCCTGTACCATATTCCATAAGGACAAAATTTGCAGTAAAAAGAGGTAAAGGCTCCCCAGTTAAAGGATGCTTAGCATAAGTTTCAAGGAAAAAGCCTTCCTTCTCCGCTATCCCTTCTTCAATTCTTCTTCTCTCTCTTCTAATCTTTTCTCTAAAATCAAGAAGTTTATCTTTTAAACCTTTTTTCTCTGCAATTTCTAAAGCTAAGGGGTGCTCTGGTGATAGGGCTATATAGGTAACTCCAAAAAGGGTATCTGGTCTTGTGGTAAAAACAGTGAGAGTTTTCTTTAATTCAGGAAGATAAAAATTAATTTCTGCTCCCTCACTTTTCCCAATCCAATTCCTTTGCATAAGTAGAACTTTTTCTGGCCAGTGCCCTTCAAGTTTTTTCAGATCCTCAAGTAATTCTTCAGCATAGGCGGTAATTTTTAAAAACCAACCCTCCATATCTCTTGAAACAACTTCTTCTCCGCATCTCCAGCACTTTCCCTCTTCCACTTGCTCATTTGCAAGAACTGTTTGACAATGTTCACACCAATTTACTAAGGTTTTTTTTCTATAAGCTAAACCCTTTTGATACATCTCAATGAAAAATTTTTGCTCAAACTTATAGTAAGAAGGATCACAGGTAGCAAACTCTCTATCCCAATCATAACTAAAGCCTAATTTTTTAAGCTGTTCTCTCATATAAGCTATGTTAGAATAGGTCCATTTTGCGGGATGCACCCCATGTTTTAAGGCTGCATTTTCAGCAGGAAGTCCAAAGGCATCCCATCCCATAGGATGAAGTACATTATAGCCCTTCATTCTCTTTACACGAGCTATAATATCTCCTAAGGTATAATTTCGCACATGCCCCATATGAATTCTTCCTGATGGATAAGGAAACATCTCTAACACATAATATTTTGGCTTAGAAAGATCTGTCTTTACTTTAAAAATTTTCCTTTCTTCCCATATCTGTTGCCATTTTTTTTCTATTTCTGAGAAGTTATACTCTTTCATGGCTTACCCTTCCTTTTAAAGGGTATAAATATTCTTCACAATTTCCTCTGCAAACTCAGAACATTTTACTTCCTTAGCTCCCTCCATTTGTCTTGCAAGGTCATAGGTAACAATTTTGCTTTGAATAGTTTTAGCAAGGGCATCCCAAATAAGATTAGCCGCTTCTTTCCAACCTATATATTCAAGCATCATCTTTGCAGAAAGAATAAGGGAAGAGGGATTAGCTTTATCTTGATTAGCATATTTAGGAGCTGATCCATGGGTTGCCTCAAAAACCGCATATCCATCTCCTATATTTGCCCCTGGAGCCATCCCTAAGCCACCAACCTGAGCTGCTAAAGCATCAGATAGGTAGTCTCCATTAAGATTTGGAGTAGCGAGTACACTATATTCCTCAGGTCTTAATAAAGCCCACTGAAACATAGCATCAGCTATACGGTCCTTTATGACAACTACCCCTTGTGGTACGCCTTGAGGAAATCTAACGGGGATTTCCTCTTCAGCTACAGTAACTTCAAGGAATTCCTCCTTTGCCACTTCATAACCCCAAGCCCTAAAGGCCCCCTCTGTATACTTCATAATATTTCCCTTATGAACCAAGGTGACACTGGGAAGAGCATTTTCTAAGGCATATTTTATAGCCTTCCTTACAAGTCTTTTTGAACCAAAAGCTGAAATAGGCTTAATTCCAATTCCTGAGTCAACTCTAATCTTTTTTCCAAAGTTTTCATATATAAATTCAATTAATTTTTTTGCTTCAGGAGAATTTGCAGGATACTCAATCCCTGCATATACATCTTCTGTGTTTTCTCTAAAAATTACCATATTAACTTTATGGGGCTCCTTCACAGGAGAAGGTGTTCCCGGAATCCATCTAACAGGTCTGATACAGGCATATAAATCAAGTACTTGTCTTAGAGTTACATTCAGACTTCTAAAGCCTCCTCCTACTGGAGTCGTAAGTGGCCCTTTAATAGCCACTATGCACTCTTTTATAGTATTGAGAGACTCCTCTGGAAGATAGTTTCCTGTCTCCTTGTAAGCTTTTTCCCCAGCCAAAATTTCTCTCCAAAGGATTCTTCTTTTACCCCCATATGCTTTATCCACTGCAGCATTTACCACCTTTAACATTGCTTTGGTGATATCTGGCCCAATTCCATCTCCTTCAATATAGGCAATCTCTGGATCATCAGGTACAATAAGAGAAAAATCTTTATTCAACTGAATTTTTCCCATAAATGCCTCCTATATCTCAATATCCAAAATTTCAAAGGATTTAACCCCTGCAGGGGTTTTTACTTTAACTTCCTCTCCTATCTCACGCCCTATAAGTGCCCTTGCTATAGGTGAATTAATAGAAATAGTCCCATTTTTGGGATCTGATTCATAGGGTCCCACGATTTTATAAGATACTACCTCATCTGTTTCTAAATTAAGAAGTTTTACTTTCACACCAAACTGCACCTTTTCTGGGGGCTCTTTCAGAGGTGGGATAATTTCTGCTTGAGCTAAAATACCCTGCAATTCTTGAATTCTTCCTTCCACATAGGCTTGCCTTTCCTTTGCTGATTCATACTCTGCATTTTCAGAAAGATCTCCATGGGCTCTTGCCTCTTCAATGGCTTTAATAGTCTTTCTTCTCTCAACTTTAATAAGATGCTCTAATTCTTTTTTTAGTTTTTCATATCCTTCAGGTGTAAAGGGAATCTTATTCAACCTTTCACCCCCCCCATCAGCTCTTTTCTA
>JBKBMM010000126.1:0-2885 GCA_046295835.1 Caldimicrobium sp. | reverse complement strand
CTTAAGTGAATTAACTCAAAGAGAAAGGGAGGAATTTCTCCTAATTTTAGAAAAGATTAAGCCCACTTTTAATGAACAAAGGGAGATTTTGGAAACCTTATTAGATTTTAAAAGGAGAGAAAATTTTTCAAATCTTCTTCCACCTGAATTGAAAAATATTTTAGAGGAGGAAGAGACAAATCTCCGCAGAAAAAGCTTTCTAAATTTTATGGAAAAGATTAAATATCCCACCTATTCTGTAAAAAGGGAAAAGATTAAAAAAATTAGAGAAACCTTGGCAGAAAGGGGTATAAGATTAGAATATACTCCCTTTCTTGAGAAAAAAGAGGTTTTTTTACAGATAAAATGTCGCGATTTAGAAGAATTAAGAGAAAAAATATCTTTATTGGAAAGATATGGTGAAGGAATTTTTAGAATTTTTGAATAATGAAAGGGTATTTTCAAATATCTATTTAGAGCAAGCTTTTTGTCATAAACCACAAGGATGTTATTTAGCAAAACTTACTCTTCCTTTTGAAGTAAAAGCTCTTTTACCTTATATTAAACCAAAGGTTAAGACCCTTTTTTACAATCCCGAAGAGAACCTAATTTTTAAGATTTTTTTAAAGGGTAAGTTTTATAAAGTAAGTTTAAAGGAAAAGGAATTAAATTGGGGAATTGTATCAAATAGAGAAGAGGCTCAAGAGGTCTTAGAAGTCCTTTTAAGTTTCTTTAAAGAAATTTTGGAGAAAATTTATGAAATAGAGCCTGATTTTACACCTCTAAGAAGACCTACTGCTCTTGAAATATATAACGAACTTCCCAAAAAGAACTGTGGAGAATGTGGAGAAGTAAGTTGCCTTGCCTTAGCTATAAAAATTTCCATGGGAGAAAGAGAACTTTCGGAATGTCCCTATATGGAATAGCTTAAGGCCAAAGATCCTTGTTTACGCCTTATATGAAAAATTTCGTATAAGGGCAGTTCATGAATTGCCCCGAAGGGATTTATATAGAACAGATTAAAGTGTTATTATTTAATTTGAGGTGGTGAAGGATTAAAGGAAGACCATAAATTAAAAATCAAATTAAAAAAAACTTTAAGTGGTGGTTTAAATTCTCTTTTTAATTCCCATTCTGCTTCAAATAGAAAATAAATTACTCTCTCGAGGGAGTTGATTTTTTTTAGATATTTTTTCATTAAAAAAATCGTATATGGATGTGCCTCTGCTAATGTTTTAGGAAGTTCCTTAAGTGGATTTTCTTTAAGCTCTTGCCATTTCTTAGAAAAAAAAGTATAGGATTCTTCATCTTGTAGTTCAGGATGATCCCTTAAAAATTCCTTTAAAAGCAAGAGTTTTTTAAAAAAATTATAAAGATATGCTAAAATTTCTCTTGGATCTTTCTTAGCATCGAGAAAATTGACTATAAGGTTTAAAACTCTTTGAGGTCCTTGATTAAAAATGGCATCACCTAAAATGTAAAGAGCTTTTTCTTCTAAGGGAAGGGTTATTTCTTTAATATGTTCTTCCGTAATTATTTTATCTTCTAAGGCATAAAATATTAACTTTTCCAATTCTTGTTTAAAATAAAGATAATTATCTCCTACTAAGGATATGAAAAGATTGGCACTTTTTTTATCCATGGTCAATTGATATTCTTTTAGAGTTAATAACATATCGCTTTCTAAGAGATCTTCCTTTTTTTTAAGATTAAAGGGGATGATAGCACCTTCTGCAAGGGCTTTTTGGTATAAGAGATGGGTCTCATCAAGCTTTGCAAAAAGTATAAACCAGGAAAAAAGCTTGTTTTCTTCTTTTAAGGATTTAAGAATTTCCTCTATTTTGTTAGGTGGGATTTCCTCACCAGCTATAATTGAATAAATTGTTCTTACTCCAAAAAGACCCTTTTGAAAGCCTTTAAGATTTAAAAAGGCATTTTTTTGTTCCTTCTCTCTGAGATCATAGACTTCAAGAAGACAGCCTTTTTCAAGAAGGATCTTATAGAGATCTTTGGCTTTTTCAAGGGTAATTTCATGGGGACCAATAAATAGATAGAGGGGAGCAATTCTATCTTTCTTTGCAAGTTCAATAAGTTTAAAAAGTTGAAGAGGCGTAAAAAGGGGCATTACTTTATAACAAACTTAACAAAGCGTTTTTTTCCTATTTTTAAGATATATTCTCCTTGGGTAAATTCCACTTCCTCAGAAGTAAGAGTTTCTTTATTTATATCAATAGCCCTTTGAGCAATTAATCTTTTTGCTTCAGAGGTAGACTTTGTTAATCCTAATTCCTTTAAAAGCTTAGGAAGAAAGAACTTACCAGAGGGGATCTCAAAAACTTCTACTTCTTGGGGAAGCTCTTTTTTACTAAAAACCCTTTCAAATTCTTCTTCAGCCTCTAAAGCCTCTTCTTCTGAATGATATTGGGCAACAATTAGTTTAGCTAATTTCTTTTTGATCTCTTTAGGATGTAATAAGCCCTTTTCAACACCCTCCTTCATTTGGGAAATTTCTTCTAAAGGGACATTTGTGAGCAATTCGTAATACTTCCACATAAGGAAATCAGGTATAGACATGAGCTTGCCATACATTTCCTTAGGTGGTTCCATTATTCCCACATAATTTCCCAGACTTTTACTCATTTTTTGATGACCATCAAGCCCTTCAAGCAAAGGCAAAGTTATGACTACTTGAGGTTCTTGTCCATATTCTCTTTGAATATCTCTTCCAATTAGCAAATTAAAGAGTTGGTCTGTTCCACCAAGTTCTACATCTGAGGAAAGGGCAACGGAATCATAGGCTTGAAAAAGTGGATATATAAGCTCATGAATGGAGATAGGAATACCCTTTTCAAATCTTTTTTTAAAGTCATCTCTTTCTAAAATTCTTGCCAAGGTATATTTGGCAC